>JBKJTM010000293.1:0-10795 GCA_046590805.1 Usitatibacter sp. | reverse complement strand
CGAAGGCGCTTGAGGCAAAGGTCATCAAGGAGGCATCCGAGCCGGTGGAGGAGCGACCGGCATGGCGGCTCTGGACGGACGACTACAACAACCTGGTGCAGATACTGAAGTAGCGGTAGGGGGATGCCGGCGGGAGCCGGTCTCGTGGAGCGCCGAAATCAGGCGACTGCGCCCGGTTTGCGGCCCCGCTCTCACGGTTTTGCGAAAGTCTTGGCCAGCCCGCGCGGGCTGGCCTAACTTTCGCAAAACCGTGAGATTCGTTAAGAGCAAAACCCGAACGGGCCCTTGCTGGGGTGCTGGACCTAAACCACCGCCCCGTCATTTTCCTCGCGCCGGTCCTTCTTGACTTTGGCGAACTGAGAGCGGTCGACCTTCAGCCACATCAGCAAGGGGCTTGCGACCAGCACCGAGGAGTAGATGCCGAAGCAGATGCCGATAGTGAGTGCCAGGGCAAAATAGTGCAGCGCCGGGCCGCCGAAGATCAGCATGGTGGTTACCATGATCTGCGTGCTGCCGTGGGTAATGATGGTGCGAGAGATCGTGCCGGTGATGGCTGCGTCGATGACGTCCGACGTCGAGGCCTTGCGCATCTTGCGGAAGTTCTCGCGCACCCTGTCGAAGACGACCACCGACTCGTTGACCGAATAACCGAGAACCGCCAGCACTGCGGCGAGCACCGGCAGCGAGAATTCCCACTGGAAGAGCGCGAAAAAGCCGAGGATGATCACGACGTCGTGCAGGTTGGCGACGATAGTCGCCACCGCGAAGCGCCACTCGAAGCGGAAGGCGAGGTAGATCATGATGCCGAAGCAGACGAAGAGCAGCGCCAGCGCCCCATCGGAGGCGAGCTCCTTGCCCACCTGGCCGCCGACGAACTCGATGCGCTTCATCTGCGCGGACTTGTCGTCCGCCTTCAGCTTCGAGTGGCGCTTCGCGGTGGCGACCATCGTCGCCAACCTGCACGACGTCGTGATCATCCTCGGCTTCTTCGCGTTCTTCCAGTGGGAGTTCTCGCTGCCGGTGCTGGCCGCCATCCTCGCGATCCTCGGCTACTCGGTGAACGAGTCGGTGGTGGTCTTCGACCGGGTGCGGGAGAACTTCAGGAAGATGCGCAAGGCGAACGTCGACGAGGTGATGGATGCCGCCATCACCGGCACCATCTCGCGCACCATCATCACCCACGGCTGCACGCAGATGATGGTGCTGGCGATCCTCTTCTTCGGCGGCGCGAGCCTGCATTACTTCGCGATGGCGCTCACCATCGGCATCTGCTTCGGCATCTATTCGTCGGTGCTGGTGGCCGCGCCGCTTGCCAAGTACCTCGGGGCCTCGCGCGGCGACTTCGTGAAGCCGGAGAAGAAGGCGCTCGAGCCGCAAACGCCATGACCACCCTCTCCCCGGCCCTCTCCCTCAAGAGGCAGGGAGATCTGTGGAGCTGATCGCAACCTTCATCGACATCGTCCTTCACCTCGACAAGCACCTGGTGAAGCTGGTGGCGGAGTACGGCGTGTGGATCTACGCGATCCTGTTCGCCATCATCTTTTCGGAGACGGGTTTCGTGGTGACGCCGTTCCTCCCCGGCGATTCGCTCCTCTTCGTTGCCGGCGCGGTCGCCGCCACCGGCGGCATGAACGTCCACCTGCTGGTGGTGCTTCTGATCGCCGCGGGCTTCCTCGGCAACAGCGTCAACTACGCCATCGGCCGCTGGCTCGGCAAGCGCCTGTTCACGGACCGCAAGTCCCGCTGGCTCAACCCCGCGCACATGGAGAAGGCGCACGCCTTCTACGAGCACCACGGCGGCAAGGCGGTAGTGATCTCGCGCTTCCTGCCGATCGTGCGCACCTACATCCCGTTCGTGGCGGGCGTGGGTGAAATGGACCCGGGGCGCTTCACCGCGTTCAACATCGCGGGCGCGGTGTTGTGGGTGGGATCGCTCGCCTACGCGGGTTTCTTCTTCGGCAACATTCCCTGGGTGAAGGGCAACCTCACGGCGATCATCGTCGGGATCATCGTGGTGAGCCTGCTGCCGCTGGTTTACGCCTACGTCCGCGCGAAGGTCGCGGGGCGCGTCGCACGCAAGTAAGTCACCGCCGCGCCGAAGTACGCGAGGGCGAGCGTGAGCTCGATCGCCGCGAGGCGCGCCGACAGGCCGCCATCGGTCCATGCGCGTGCAGCGCCCTCGGCCACGTAGAACCAGATGGCGAGCGTCGTCCACTTGAGCGTGTAGCGGCGCGCGCGCAGCACGCCGAATAGGGCGGCCATCAGCGGCAGGACCTTCAGCACCAGCCACGATCCCCCGGGCTTGATCGGAGCCAGGAAGAGCTCCCATGCGACGCAAAGGAAGATGAGGGAAACCAGCGTGGCCACCGCGGCCCACCAGGCGGCGTTCGCGGTCGAGCCCGCGCGCGGGCTGCTGGCGGTCACGCCGCCAGTTTCCGGGCGGTCTGCGCCAGGCGCTTGCCCAGGGCGAACGCGAGGCGCGACTCCTCGTCGGTCACCGGGCGATCGTTGGCGGTCCCGGAAACGTGCGTGGCGCCGTAGGGTGTCCCGCCCGAGCGCGTGGCATTGAGGTCGGGTTCGGTGTAGGGCAACCCCACGAGGATCATGCCGTGGTGCAGCAGCGGCAGCATCATGGTGATCAGCGTGGCTTCGTTGCCGCCGTGCATCGAGGCGGTCGAGGAGAACACCGCCGCGGGCTTTCCCGCGAGCGTGCCGCGGCCCCATTCGGCTCCCAGACCGTCGATGAAGTACTTGAGGGGTGCCGCCATGTTGCCGAACCGCGTGGGCGAGCCCAACGCGATCGCGACGCACTCCTCGAGGTCGCGCGCTTCCACGTAGGGCGGTCCCTCGGAGGGCACCGCCGGCATCACCTTGTCGATCACGGTAGCGACCTTGGGCACGGTGCGCACGCGGGCGCGCATCCCATCGACGCTCTCGATGCCGCGCGCGACCGACTGCGCGAGCGCGCGCACCGAGCCGGTAGCGCTGTAGTAGAGGACGAGGACATCGGGCATGGAGTTACCATGATAACCGTGCGCACCTGGCTCCTCGACGTCATCGGGTTCCTCCGCTTCGTGCTGAAACGCTGGACCGAGGACCGCTGCCCGCAGATCGCGGGCAGCCTCACGTTCACGACGCTCCTCGCCCTGGTTCCGGTTTTCGCGATCGCGGTCGCACTGCTGTCGCGCGCGCCCTTCTTCGACGACGTGATGGTCCAGATCAAGGTGTTTCTGCTGCTGAACCTGGCGCCCGAGATCGCCGGCAAGATCATCACCGTCTACATGGAAGAGTTCCGCCGCAACGCCGGGCGGCTCACCACCATCGGCGTCGTGGTGCTGTTCATCACCGCGGTCGCGCTGATGTTCACCATCGACCGCTCGCTCAACGCCATCTGGCGCGTGCGCAATGCACGCCCCTTCTGGATCTCGGTGCTGAGCTACGTGGTGCTGCTCTCGGTCGGGCCGGCCCTGATCGCGGTGAGCGTCTCGATCACCACTTACCTGCTGGCGCTCTCCTCGAGCGTCGACGTGTCGAAGGAGGCCCACTCGGTGCTGCTGCAGCTGGTGCCGGCGTCGGTGAGCGCGCTCGCTTTCTTCCTCCTCTACCGCCTGGTGCCCAACCGCCAGGTTTCATGGGAGCATGCGGCCGCGGGAGGAATCCTGGCAGCGGTCGCGTTCGAGCTCGCGAAGGAGATCTTCGCCTTCTACATGGCGCACGCGCCTGGCTACAGCGTCGTGTACGGCACGTTCGCCGCGGTGCCGTTCTTCCTGCTCTGGATCTACCTGTCGTGGCTGGTGGTGCTCTTCGGCGCGGAGCTCACCGCATCGCTCGACTACTGGAAGGGCGGCAAGTGGAAGAACGTCGACAGCAGCCATGCGCGCTTCGGCGATGCGGTGTCGGTCGCACGCCTGCTGTTCGAGGCGCACGGCAAGCCGGTGACCTTCGAGAGGCTGCGCCGCGACACCGGGATGCCGCAGGACGAGCTGGAAAAAGCGCTGCACCACATGACCGAGAGCGGGCTGGTGGTGCGCCAGGGACGCACGGGCTACGCGATTCCCGAGTTGCCGCCGAAGCAGAAAGCCGCCTGAGGGCGGCCGGCCGTCGAGCGCGTCAGGACGGCTTCACGTGGAAGAGCTCGAAGCGCCCGGTCCGCTCGACCAGTCCGCTCGCGCGCACGCAGCAGACCTCGCCCTCCTCGGTGATCTCGAACTCGCGCAGCTCCGAATGGGTGTTGGGCGGCGTGAGGAGCGAGTCCTGCGCCTGCGAGCCGTCGCCCAGCAGCAGGCCCAGCTTCGCCTGCGGGCTGGAAGTGATGGTCGGCTGCACCCACACCATCCGCGCCATGGGCGCGAGGAACTGCAGACCGAACTCCATGCCGCCCTCGTCGAAGAGGGTGATCCAGCGCACCACGCCGATGGTCCAGTGCGCCTTGCCGGGGGACTTGATGCCCACGACCTCGCCCACGGCGATCGGCTGCTGCGTGGGACCCATGCGGCGCACCTTGATGCCGCCGGGGCTCTGGTTCACCACGTCCCATTCGAATACGGGGATCGGCTGCGAGGCGTCGTCCATCGGCAGCGCGAAGAGCGGCATGGTGATGCCGCGCTTCAGCATCTCGTCCTCGGTGGCCAAGTCGAGCTTCGGCTCCAGCGAGACGAAATGGGTCACCGCCTTCAGTCCCACGACGATAGCCACCGTGGTCTCGGCGGGATCGCGGCGCGCGGATCGCTTCGGCGGATCGCCCCACAGCGTGATCAGCTTGGCGAGGAGGGCCAGGCCCTCCGGTCCCATCGCCTTGCTCATCGCCGCGGAGACGTTGCCCGACTCCATCGCGGTCTTCTTCATGCGCAGTTTGTCGACGATCGGATTGGTGTCGAGCAGCCGCCAGTTGGGGCCGCCGGTGTCGTCGTTCGCCGAGAGGAGCGGCTTGGGCGGCTTGTCGGCGTCGCACGGCACCAGGAAGTGGCCACCCGGGGGCGTGGCGGGGCGTGCCTGGCCCAGGGTCGCGAGGCCCCGGTAGCCACGCATCTGGACGATGACCTTCTCGGCATCGCCCTGCGCGAGGCGGTAGGGGTCGGTGAGCGACAGGAGGAGCGCCTCGGAGTACGCGTCCGCGATCGTCATCTTGCCGTCCGGATCGGCGGGCTCGCGCGCGATGCCTTCCTTCTCGGCGTGCAGGTAGAGCTGGTGGATCTCGCTCCAGAGGCGCGGCGGCGCCGGGGTGTAGGCCTTGTAGCTCGCGAGCAGGCCCGCGGCCATGTATTCGATCGCGCGCAGCACCATCAGCGGCAGCTGCTTCTTGCCGCCGAAGAGCTTGCCGCTCTTCTCGCTGATGGCGATCTTGTAGCCGGTGGCGAGCTCGGAGGAGAAATCGCGCGCGAGCGTGAGCGCCTCGCGGGCGCGCGGCGAGAGCGGCAGGGCGGCTTTCGAGTAGACCGCGTCGAGCTCCTCCAGCACCGTGGTCGCGAACGGGCGGTAGACGTCGAGGATCGCAAGCCGGGTATCGGGGTCCAACTTGGCGCGGTTGACCGCGGCCAGGTGCATCGTGAGGCGCCTTCCCGCCTCCAGGCTCTGCTGCAGGGGGAGCGTCTCGATCCAGGCCTTCAGCGGCTTCGGCCGGACCTCGAGGTCCTTGGGCGGGGCGGTGCGTTCGGCGGGAATACTGAGGGCGAGCGTCATTTTTCCAGAGCTTCTTCCAGTAAGCTTCCGGCCGAAGCATAATCGAGGAAAATGTTTTTGAAAACCAAACTGTTATTTCGGGTGTCACGGCGGATATCTGTGATCCTGGTCACCCTTTTCAGCCTCGCTCCGGTGCTTGCCTTCGACCTCGTGGACACGAAAGGCAAGCCGCACCGCCTGAAGGACTACGAAGGCCGCTGGGTGGTGGTGAATTTCTGGGCGACGTGGTGCGTCCCCTGCATCCAGGAAATCCCCGAGATCGCGCAATTCCATCGCGACCACGCTCGCGTGGTGGTGATCGGCGTCGCGACCGACGCGGACAACGCGGCGAAGGTGAAGCAGTTTGCCGCCAAGGTGGGACACGACTATCCGCTGGTGCTCTCGAATGCCGGGGTCGTGAAGCAGCTGGGCGACCCCAAGGCGCTGCCGAGCACACGCATCTACGACCCTGCCGGCCAGGTGGTCTACGACCGCGTGGGCCGCGTGACCCGGAAGTCGCTCGAGGCCTTGACCGGATCGCGCCCGGGGGTCGCGGCGGCGGCGCCCAGTGCCCAGCGGGTACGCAACGCCCCAACCACCAGGTCGGGATAGCCGGGCTTTCCCAGGCTGCCATTGTACCGGCCCAGCGCGTTGGACAGGTTGCCGCGCTCGCGATCGAGGTAGTGCCTGAGGATCGTGCACCCGTAGCGCAGGTTGGTGCGCTCGTGGAAGAGGTTGTCCGCGGGCGTGCCCAGCTCCTTCACCCAGAAGGGCATCACCTGCATGAGGCCGCGGGCACCGGCCCTCGATACCGCGTACTTCTTGAACTTGCTCTCGACGTCGATCACCGCCAGCACCAGGTGCGGATCGAGGCCCGCGCGCATCGCCTCGTAGCGCACCAGGGCGAGGAAGTGGCGCGTGGCTTCCTCATCGGGAAAGCGCGCCTGGACGCGCCGCGTCATGGCGCGCACCCAGGCGCGCGTGTCGAGGTCGCGCTCGTCCACGGGGGTGCGGTCGTTCACCGCGCGCGCGAGCGTGGCCCGGACCGAGGCCGAGAGCACTTCGTATTGCTGCGCGCCGGCGATGGCCTGCGCCGCCGCGGCCAGCAGCGCGGCGGCGAGGAGGAGGCGAGGCCCCGGGCCCACGAGGCTATGGCGCCTCGGGTGCCCGCGTATGCTCGAACCGCGCCTGCAGGAAGGACATCGCCTCCGCCACCGGCACCTTGGTCGCGGCCGCATCGCGTCGATGCTGGTACTCCACTGCGCCTTCCTTGAGACCGCGGTCGCCGATCACGAAGCGGTGCGGGATGCCGATCAGCTCCTGGTCGGCGAGCAGCACCCCGGGGCGCTCGTCGCGGTCGTCGAGGAAGGCATCGATGCCCGCGGCGGTGAGGTCGGCGTAGAGCTGGTCGGCGGCGGCCTTCACGGTGTCGCTGCGGCGGTAGCCCATCGGGATCAGCGCGACCGCGAACGGCGCCATCGGATCGGGCCAGATGATGCCGCGCTCATCGTGGTTCTGCTCAATGGCCGCGGCGACGACGCGCGTGACGCCGATGCCGTAGCAGCCCATCTCCATGGTGCGGGTCGCGCCCTTCTCGTCGATGTAGGTGACGCCCATCTTTTCCGAGTAGTTGGTGCGCAGCTGGAAGACGTGGCCCACCTCGATGCCGCGCGCGATCTCGAGCTTGCCGTGGCCGTCGGGCGAGGCGTCGCCGGCGACCACGTTGCGGATGTCGGCCACGCTGTCGGGCTCGGGCAGGTCGCGCCCCCAGTTCACGCCCGTCATGTGGAAGCCTTCCTCGTTGGCGCCGGTGCAGAAATCGCCCATCGCGGCGACGGTGCGATCGGCCACGACGCGCAGCCCCTTGTGGCCGGTGGGTCCCAGGGAGCCGGGTGGACCGTTCAGCCGCTCGCGGATCTCCGCCTCGGTGGCGAAGCGGAAGGGCTTCAACCCCGGGACCTTGGAGGCCTTGATCTCGTTCAGCATGTGGTCGCCGCGCACCAGCAGCATGACCATGCGGTCCCCCGGAGGGGCGTCGGGACCCGCTTCGTGCATCACGACGATCGTCTTCACCGTCTTCTCGATCGGCAGCTTCAGGAATTCCGAGACCTCCAAGCAGGTGTGCTTGCCGGGGGTCGCGACTTTCTGCATCGGCTGCGTGGCCGCAACGCGCGGCTCGGCGGGTGAGACTGCCTCGGCGAGCTCGACGTTGGCCGCGTACTCGGAGCCGGTGGAATACGCGATCGAGTCCTCGCCGGAGCCTGCGAGCACCTGGAACTCGTGCGACCCCGTGCCGCCGATCTCCCCGGTGTCGGCCGCGACCGCGCGGAACTCGAGCCCGAGGCGCGTGAAGATGCGCGTGTACGCCTGGTACATTGCCGCGTAGCTCTTCTTCAGGCCCTCGAAGTCGGCGTCGAACGAGTACGCGTCCTTCATCGTGAACTCGCGCGCGCGCATCACGCCGAAGCGCGGGCGGATCTCGTCGCGGAACTTGGTCTGGATCTGGTAGAGGTTCACCGGCAGCTGGCGATAGCTCTTGACCTCGCCGCGCACGATGTCGCACAGCACTTCCTCGGCCGTCGGGGCGTAGCAGAACTCGCGCTTCGCGCGGTCCTTGATGCGCAGCATCATCGGGCCGTAGAGGTCCCAGCGGCCGGTCTCCTGCCAGAGTTCGGCAGGCTGCACCGGCGGGGCCAGCATTTCATGCGCTCCGGCGCGATTCATCTCCTCGCGGACCACTGCCTCGACCCTGCGCAGCACCTTCAGCCCCAGGGGCATCCAAGTGTAGAGCCCGCTCGCCAGCTTGCGGATCAGGCCCGCCCGCAGCATCAGCTTATGGCTGGCAAGCTCGGCCTCCTGGGGGGCCTCCTTCAGGGTGGCGATGTAGTACTGGGACGCTCTCATGCAGGCTCCGGCGGCGCTTTTCAGCGTGAAATCATCGGGTTAAGAGGTTCCATTCTACACGGTGGCGTGGTCCGGCCGACGGCTGGCGGGCGCTCGCAAACTGTGGAAAAATGGGATCAACTCAACGGATTGAATGGTGGCTACCATGATCGATCGGGACGGATATCGCCCGAACGTTGCCATCGTGCTCGTCAACGGACGCAACCAGGTCTTTTGGGGCAAGCGCATCAAGGAGCACGCCTGGCAGTTCCCCCAGGGCGGCATCAAGCCCGGGGAGACTCCCGAGGAGGCAATGTACCGGGAGCTGAACGAGGAGACCGGGCTCGAGGCCCGGCACGTCGCGATCCTCGGACGCACGCGCGACTGGCTGCACTACCACGTTCCCAACCACTGGGTGAAGCGCGAGTGGCGCGGCACCTACAAGGGCCAGAAGCAGATCTGGTTCCTGTTGCGCCTCACCGGCCGCGACTGCGACATCAGCCTGCGCGCGAGCGGCCATCCGGAATTCGACGCGTGGCGCTGGCACGACTACTGGGTGCCGCTCGAGGGCGTGATCGACTTCAAGCGCGAGGTGTATCGCGTGGCACTCGAGCAGCTCGCCGGCTACCTCGAGGTCACGCAGCGTGCGATCGGCATCTCGCCGTACGGCCGTCGCCGCAAGCCCGCACGCGGCCCGCGCATCGCGCGCGAGCTCGCCGTGGCTACGCCGAGCGACGCCTAGCTTCCCTAGAAGCCGCGCACCGGCCCCGGGATCGCCAGCGCCGTGATCGCGGCGACGACGACCCACAGCACGATCGCCGCGATCAGCACCACGACCGTGTACGGGACCATCTTCTCGTCCGGCGTCTTCTTCAGCTCGCCCAGCCCGAGGTAGAGCAGGTAGAGGCTGTAGAGGCCGCCGACCAGCGCGACGATGCCGAGGACGGGGAGGATGTTGAAGATCCCCGCCACCCAGGCTGCGGTCGGGAAGAACGCCGCCACCTTGAGCGACTGCATGAAGTCCTTTTCGGAGCCGAACTGCGGCGCGAACGCGTCGATGATCAGCGCGATCGCGTATACCGATCCCAGCGCCATCACGTAGTTGATGATCATGTAGGCGATGCCTGCGCCGATCGGCACCCGATAGCTGAAGCCGAAGCCGCTCGCGCCCACGAGCGACAGTCCGATGAAGCCCGCCACCGCGGGGATCGCGGCGAGGATCATCACGTAGCGGGTGAAGATGTCCTGCACGGTATGCGGCTCGGTGGCGATCACCGGCCACTCCTGCTTCGGCTGGATCAGGATCTTCTTCACGCGGTCGACGAGGTTCATGGTGGCGATTGCCTGGAATGGACCGCGGCAAGTATGGGGGCAGGCGCGCCTAGAGAACGACCATGTTGTCGCGGTGGATCAGCTCCGGCTCGGCCACGTAGCCCAGCACCGCCTCGATCTGCGCGGTGGGCTTGCGCAGGATGCGGGCGGTCTCCGCCGCGGGGTAGTTCACCAGGCCGCGGGCGATCTCGCGGCCATCGGGGCCGAGGAGGCTCACCACCTCGCCCCGCTCGAAGGCGCCCTCGACCGCGGTGGCGCCGATCGCGAGCAGGCTCTTGCCATCCTGGACCAGCGCCTTCACCGCGCCGGCATCGAGCGAGATCCGGCCGGCGGGCTTCAGGTGGTCGGCGAGCCATTGCTTGCGGGCGGCGACCGGCGCGGTCCCGGCGACGAGCAGCGTTCCGATGGGCTCCCCGCCGAAGAGCTTCAGCAGGACGTCGGGCTCCCGGCCCCACGCGATCGCGGTGTGCGCGCCGCTCCGTGCCGCGCGCTTGGCCGCGCGAACCTTGGTGAGCATGCCGCCGCTACCCAGGTGCGAGCCTGCCCCGCCCGCCATCGCCTCGAGCGCATCGTCGCCCGCTGCGGCGCGCTCGACCAGCGTTGCCGTGGCGGACTTGCGCGGGTCGGCCGAGTAGAGGCCCTTCTGGTCGGTGAGGATCGCGAGCGCGTCGGCCTCGATCAGGTTGGTGACGAGCGCGCCGAGCGTGTCGTTGTCGCCGAAGCGAATCTCGTCGATCGCCACGGTATCGTTCTCGTTGATGATGGGGATCACGCCGAGCGCGAGCAGGGTGCGCAAAGTCGAGCGTGCATTGAGATAGCGTTTTCGATCGGCTAGATCTTCGTGCGTGAGCAGAACCTGGGAAGTCAGCAGGCCGTGCTCCCGAAAGCACGATTCGTACACCTGAACCAGACCCATCTGCCC
>JBKJTM010000391.1:0-3152 GCA_046590805.1 Usitatibacter sp. | reverse complement strand
GATGTGAACGATATCCGCACCGGTCACCTGCTTCATCAGTTCGCCCGCCAGATGCGTGGACGCGCCATTCCCGCCGGGTTCGCTGAACTATGCATCCGGCGGGAATGGCGCGTCCACGCATCTGGCGGGCGAACTGATGAAGCAGGTGACCGGTGCGGATATCGTTCACATCCCCTACAAGGGGACTGCCCCCGCCATGAACGACCTGCTCGGCGGACAGGTGCACATGCAGTTCGCGGGTATCAGTACCGCGAAGCAGCATGCCGAGTCGGGCAGATTGCGCGCAATGGCGGTCACCGGCGAGAAGCGCAATTCCGCCATGCCGGACGTGCCGACTTTCCTGGAGATGGGCGTCAAGGGTGTCGATGCGGACAGTTACTGGGGCATTTACGCGCCTACGGGCACCCCGCCGGAGGTCGTCAAGGCCATCAACCAGCACTTCGTCAAGGCGCTCCGCATCCCGGAGAATGCTAAGCGTGCCGCCGAGCTGGGCTACCTGCCGCTGGCGAACACACCGGCCGAGCACTCGGCGCAGATGGAGTCGATGGTGGCGAAGTGGGCGGACGTGATCGACCGGGCGAAGATCAAGGTCGATTAATGAGATAAATGCAGCGGCGAAGCTATCGAATACCGGGACGGAGAACGAGACCGAGCCCGGCGTTGCATCAGACCTCCACGATCACCACATTCCGTATCCCACTAATCACATGCCCCGTCGGCCCCGCCAGACTCGCCGACTCGCAGTGCCCCGTCTGGTCATCAAAATAAAAATCCGGCTCGAACTCCTTCAGGAACGGCCCCTTCGCCAGCCCGCCCAGGAACAGCGCCTCATCCACTTCCACATTCCATGCCAGCAAGGTCCGGATCGCCCGCTCATGCGCCGGCGCACTCCTCGCCGTGACCAGCGCCGTTCGTATGCGCATCCCGTCGCTCGAATCCTCCCTCAGCTTGTGCAGGGCCTCGAGCAGCGGCTTGAAGGGGCCCGGGGGCAGGGGGGTGGCGGCGCGCGTGGCCTCGTAGGCCTGGAAAGCCGACAGCCCCTGCGCCTCGAATACCTGCTCCGCCTCGTCCGAGAACAGCACCGCATCCCCGTCGAACGCGATCCGCACTTCGTTGGGGTGCGATTCCGCCAGGCGCCTCGAGTCGGGGTAGACGCGCGCCGCCGGGAAGCCGGCCGTCAACGCTGCGCGGACGTCTTCCGCGTTGGCCGACAGGAACAGGTGCGCGCCGAGCGAGTGCAGGTAGGCGTAGGGGGCTCGCCCGCGGGTGAACACACCGCGCTCGATCGGCAGCTGGTGGTGCTTGGCGGAGCGAAAGGCACGCATGCCGCTGGCGGGGTCGTTGCGCGACAGCAGCACCACTTCGACCCGGTGCCGGGTGTCGGCATTGAAGCTCAGCAGCTTCTTGACCAGGGGCATCGCCACGCCACCGGCGGCGGGCACGTCCAGGCGGTCGAGCTGCAGGTTCATGTAGGCACGGTCGTTGCCGCCATCGAACAGCCGGTTCTCCTCCTCAAAATCGAACAGGGCTCGCGAGGATATTGCGACGACCAGCTTGTCCTGCAGGGTAATGGCCATGGGCGTTTGCGCGTCGGATGGTGATCGTGCCGGGTCCGGCGGGCGGGCGCGGCGGTGCGTCGAGACCGACGCCTGGCCCGGGTAGCGTTATTATGCTCGCGGTGCCCGCTCCGGCCTATCTGCTGGGGGCCGAGCGTTCGCAACCGCACACCCGCCCGGACCTGAGGTCCGGCAACCCGCCTCCCTTCAAGGTCGACTGCACTCCATGAAATTCCGCTTCCCGATCATCATCATCGACGAAGACTGGCGCTCGGATTCCGCCAGCGGGCTGGGTATCCGGGCGCTGGCGAAGGCGATCGAAGACCAGGGTACGGAGGTGGTCGGCGGGTTCACCTACGTGGACGTGTCGATGGTCGCCAATCAGGCGGCCCGGGCGTCCTCCTTCATCGTTTCCATCGACGACGAGGAGATCAGCGAGGAGGGGCCGGAGAGCCAGGCGATCCAGGACCTGAGGAAGTTCATCCAGGAGACCCGGCGGCGCAATGCGGACATTCCGATCTTTCTCTTCGGCGAGACGCGCACGTCCCAGCATATTCCGAACGAGATCCTCAAGGAGCTCCACGGCTTCATCCACATGTTCGAGGACACCCCGGACTTCGTGGCCCGGTACATCATCCGCGAGGCGACCAACTACCTGAACTCGCTGGCGCCACCCTTTTTCAAGGCGCTGGTCCACTATGCCAACGATGGTTCCTACTCCTGGCACTGCCCGGGTCATTCCGGCGGGGTGGCGTTCCTGAAGAGCCCGGTTGGGCAGATGTTTCACCAGTTCTTCGGCGAGAACATGCTGCGGGCCGACGTCTGCAATGCGGTGGACGAGCTCGGCCAGCTGCTCGACCACACCGGGCCGGTTGCGAAGTCCGAGCACAACGCCGCCCGGATCTTCAATGCGGACCATCTGTACTTTGTCACCAACGGCACCTCCACGTCCAACAAGATCGTCTGGCACTCGGGCGTGGCGCGCGACGACATCGTGCTGGTGGACCGCAACTGCCACAAAAGCGTCCTGCACGCGATCGTGATGACCGGCACGGTGCCGATCTTCCTGCAGCCGACCCGCAACCACCTGGGAATCATCGGCCCGATCCCGCTGGAGGAATTCAGTCCCGAGAGCATCCGTGCGAAGATCGAAGCGAACCCGCTGGTCAAGGACAAGACCGCCAAGCCGCGGGTGCTGACGATCACCCAGTCGACCTACGACGGCATCCTCTACAACGTCGAGACGATCAAGCAGACGCTGGACGATCACGTCGAGATCCTGCACTTTGACGAGGCCTGGCTGCCGCACGCGACCTTCCATCCGCTGTACCACGAGATGCATGCGATCGGCGTCAACCGGCCGCGTTCCAAGCACGCAATGGTGTTCGCGACGCAATCCACCCACAAGCTGCTGGCGGGGCTGTCGCAGGCGTCGCAGATCCTGGTCCAGGAGTCGGAGACCCGCAAGCTCGATCGCTATCGTTTCAACGAGGCCTATCTGATGCACACCTCGACGTCGCCCCAGTATTCGATCATCGCCTCGTGCGACGTGGCCGCGGCCATGATGGAACCGCCCGGCGGCACCGCGCTGGTGGA
>JBKJTM010000364.1:0-3805 GCA_046590805.1 Usitatibacter sp. | reverse complement strand
GCCGAGGTCCACGATAGTCGCGGTCCCGTCGGTCGGGCTCGTCGGCGCTACCGCGCCGGGCTTGTACACGAGCCTGTATTGCGGCCCGCCGCCCGACCAGGCAAGGTTTACGGAATTGACGGTCGCATTCGACGCCGTGAGTGAAGCGGGCACGGTGGGAGGAACGTATACCGAGATGCTGGTGGCATGGTTCCACGGCACTCGGGGACCGGGGGGAGGACCGAGGGCGGCCAAGGCGTAAATCGTCTTCGACGTGCCGGCCGCTGCGCCCGCAGGCATCGTGAAGGTGAGCTTGTAATTGGCCGAGCCAGTCCCGCCAGTTGTTTTCCTGAGTGCAGCGGTACCGCCGGTGTGGATGATCTCCCCCAAGTACAGAAACGTCGGCTCAGTACCGAATACCGACAGCGACGTCGTGTCGGTCGCCGCGGCCGCCACACCCATGTAGGCGCCGTCCGCGAGAGTGCTCTTGGTAGCCGTCACCGTGAAGGTGGCGGATTGGCTGGCGCCCAAGACATAGGGCGGGGAGCCTGGCCCGGTGATCGTTACGCCGATCCCCGAGTCCGCCGCACCGTGGCATCCGGAACACCCCGTCGACGAGCCACTCTTGAGCGTCAGCCCAGAGATGCTTGTGGGACTGTTGGAGTAGGCCGCAGCGTCCGGCGCGAGCGCTCCCAGAAATCCCAGCAAGACCCATCCAACCAGCGCAAAGGATCTCACCTTCGCCGAGGCCAGCCTGTCAGAGGTCGTGGATTGCGCGGAAAAGCGCGCGCCAGCAATCGTGATTGCCATGGTGACCCCCTGGGGTGCGCCCCGCCGCGTCCTCTATGCGACGTCGGTCCGAGACCGGAATGGCCTTTGTATGCCCATTCCGCAGAGTCGTCAATGAGGCGCATTCCCGACGATGTCAGCCGGCCGCCGCTCTATGGGACGGCGAACACCTCGACGATACCGACCCCCGTCGTGCCACCAATCCCTGACACGATCGCCGTATAGGCACCAGGATTCAACGTGATCAGGATCGCGGCTTCGTTCGTGTTCGGGGGGGCGAAGCCGCTCGCCTGCAGCGCCGCCGCGTTGGTCGCGCTCTGCCAGTCGTCGTTGGTCGCGATCACCGTCTGCCCGGTGTAAAGGGACAACGTCGGGTTGGCGAGGGCGTTGGGCACGCCGGCCGCCGTCAGCGATGGCCCGCGCGCACGCACCACCACCGTCTGCGGGCCGCTGCCCTGGATGATGAAGCCGCCGATCATCACGTTGTCGCCGGTGAGCACCTGCCCGCGGGTGGCGATGTTGATGAGCGGGGTTGTCAGCGCATCGACCTCGAACACCTCGATGATGCCCACGCCGGTGGTGCCGCCGACGCCGGAGACGATCGCCGTGTACGGGCCCGGACTCAGCGTCATGTACACCGCCGCCTCCTGTGCGTTGGAGGGCGCGAATCCGCTCGCCTGGAGGGTCGCCGCATTGCTCGCGGTCTGCCAATCGTCATTGCTCGCGATCACCGTCTGTCCCGAATAAAGATTGAGAACCGGGTTGGCAAGCGCACCCGGCACGCCGAGCGCAGTAAGCGAAGGCCCGCGCGCGCGCACCACCACCGTCTTCGCGGCAGAGCCGCCGATGATGAAGCCGCCGATGAGGACGTTGTCGCCGGTCAGCACCTGCATCCGTGTCGCGATGTTCACCAGGCGCGGCGGATTTGGCGGCAGGGTGGACACGTCGAAGACCGCACCCACCGCCCTCGCCGCGCTCATCGTGACCTGGCATGAACCGGTGCCGCTGCAGAAGCCGTTCCATGACGTGAGGATCGAGCCGGCCGAAGCCGTCGCCGTGAGAGTCACGTCGGTGCCGAAATCGAAGCTTGCCGTGCAGGAGGGGCCGCAACTGATGCCGGCGGGGGAAGACACGATCGTTCCCGTGCCTGAGCCGGAGCTGCTCACCGAAAGCAAATGTGTGATCGCCGCCTGGGTGACGGTGAACGTCTGGCCGCCGACGGTGATCGTCCCCGTCCTCGCCGCCCCGCTATTCGCGGCGACGTTGAAAGCGACGGTGCCGTTGCCATTTCCGCTGCTGCTCGTGGTGAGCCAGCTCGCATTGCTGGACGCCGTCCACGCGCAACCCGCTGCGGCCGTGACGCCGAAGGACCCGCTGCCCGCGGCTGCGGCCGTCGTCTGCGAGGTCGCGGAAAGACCACTGACGCAAGCGGGCGTCGGATCGAGGTACTGCGCGATCGAGGGATAGGCCTGGTCGAAGCGCGAGTAGTAGTCGCTCAACGCCGCGCCCGTCGCGGTGCAACTGGAAAGCCCGCCGTGCAGGCCCCCGCGCAAGCGGTACTCGCTCTCGGGACTGCCCACGGCAGTGAAGATGCCGGAACCGCTGCTGCCGCCCTCGGTGACACCCGTGGCGGTCGAGTTCCACATCACGAAGAGATGAGTGGTGCCGCTGCCGACGCCTCCACCATAGGCAGAGAAGCGGGTGAAGCTTCCCAGGCTCACCTTCTTCACATCCCCGGCGGGATGGTGGACCGCGGTGGTCGCCGTATTCACGGCGAGGGTCGCTTCGTCCCAACCGGCATAGACCGCGCCGGCGGGCGGCGAGCTGTTCAGCCGCAGGAACAGCACATCGGACGTCGCATTCGCGTAAAGCAGCGTTGCGCCGCCTGCAACCTGCACGTAGCTGGAGCCCACCCCGCCAGTACCGCAACTGGCGCGGTCATAGAACCAATGGGTGGTGAGGGTGGTGGCAGTGGCCTGGTTGCCGATGCAGTGGTTAGCCGAATAGAAATACGGGGTGAGGGTGCCACTGCGAGGATTGAGGAGCGTCCCGGTGCACAACAGCGACTGACCCGTCACCGAGTCGACGAAAGTCATCCGTGCGACGGCCTTGCCAACACTCGCCAGAGCCGCATTCGTCGCGGAGAGACAGATGAGGTCGCGTTCGCAGGACTGGGATTCGCCTATCTTGGCGGCCCTCTCTACATCGGCATCGCGCGGGCTGGCGAAGAGATGCGAAACGCGCGTGACCCCCATGACAACTTCGCCGGGTGCGTCACCATCCGGAACGAATACCTCCACGATAGCGGTTTCGCTTTCGAGCACCGGGCTCCAATAGGTCGTACCTGGCGCGAAGATCTCCGAGACAGCGAAGGGCCCGTAGACGGTGCCGGCGCCGTCGTCGCCTGCAAACCTGAGCTCCGTGCGCGGGGGAAGCACCAAGGGGTCGATGCCGACTCGAAGGGCGCGGGCCTGCGGCGACGACACCCTCCAATGGGCCGCGTAGCCTCCGTTCACTCGTGCCCACTGCAATCCCTCGCTACGGGCTTGCGCAGATGCCGGCACATCGCGACCCACGCCGATACGCAGGACCTTGGTTCCGGCAGCGGAGTTGGCATTCTTCAGCGCCTGGATCTGATGGAGGAGCGTCTCGTCCGCCTCGAGCTGCACCGTGGAGACCGAAGCGCTGCCGGGCGACAGATGGAACGATGCCGGAGTAGCTTCGAGCCCTGTCTCTGGCGCTATCGCATAGGAGTTCGAGACTGCAAGCGCGTCTCCCGTGCAGACCGCAAGGCAGAGCAGCGCACGGAATAGAACAGGGAATGGGTTCAGGGTGCTCTCGATGTCCGCCGATCCAGTCCGCCGGCGCCCCGGTCGTCGAATGGACAGAGGTGCCGGCGCCAGGAGCGGCAAGACGTTAGGGTACGGTGAAAACCTCGACGATACCGACGCCGGTCACGCCCCCAACGCCCGAGACGATGGCGGTGTAGGCCCCCGGGTTGAGCGTGATGAGGATCGCCGACTCGAGCGCGTTGGAA
>JBKJTM010000265.1:0-5071 GCA_046590805.1 Usitatibacter sp. | reverse complement strand
GCAGCCTCACGCTGCAGGGCGGCGTGTTCTCGAAGGCGGATCTGCAATCGTTCCTCGCAAAGCCGCACGCGCAGGACGCGATGCGCATTCGCCGCTGGGACGACCTGGCCAAGATCCCTGGCGAGGTCACGCCCCCGCTCGCGCACTATCTGGAGCTCGCCGCCCGCTGCGCGACCTGAGCGGTGCGAGACTGGCCCGGCCCTCGGGCAAGAGAAGGTTCTTCCGGTATTTGCGGGGAAAGGCGGCGTCTCCCACAGCGGCCACGTCCCGGAGATCCGTGAAGAACAAAAAAAGCGCCCTCGTGGGGCGCTGTCGAATCCACGGCTTCCTGGGAGACGTGCGGGCCGCGGCCCCCGCGCGTGGCGGGGTATTTCCTAATAGTTGATCGCGAGGCGCACGTTCAGCGTGCGACCGTTCGCCTTGATGTAGTTGTCATTCGTGTTGAAGCCTTCGGAGTAGTTGGTGTAGTAGTCCTTGTTGAGGAGGTTGCGCACGCCCACGCCGACTTCCATGTTGCGCGTGATCGCAAAACGCGCCGCCACGTCGAGGGTGAACCACGAGTTCACCTTGCCCTCATGGACACGTCCCGGGATGGTGTTCGGGAAGGCGTTGCGGCTTCCCGACCAGAGCCCCTGCACGCGCACGAACGAGCCCGGGCGGAATTCCGTCTCGACGTGCGCGGCCAGGCTGGGCGGCGGCACGCGGCGGTTCTGCAGCGGCGTCTCGAAGCTGCCGTTCTTGTCGGCGTCCGAGAAGCCGCGGCTACGCGCGTACGATCCGCCGATGTTCCAGCCCTCGAGGCCGGTGTAGTCGACCGTCGCCTCCCAGCCGGTCACCTTGTCGGGAGCCACCACCGCTCGCGGCTCGTTGGGCGCCGTGGCGTTGAACACGTAGCTTACGCCGTTGCTCGACTCCAGCTGGAAATATCCGAGCGTGGCGCGGAACATGCGCGCGTTCATCCGCAAGCCCGCCTCGTAGCTGTCGATCACGTTCGCGGGCGGCTTGGTCTGCGCGAGGTTGATGTTCACCGGCCAGGCGCGGAAGTTCTGGCTGGTCTGCTGGATGTCGAAGCCCTGCGAGAAGCCCGCGTAGACATCGAGGGCCTTGGTCACCGAGTACACCGCACCCACGTTCTTGGGCGTAGTGCGGAATTCCAGCGTGCCGCCGGTGATCATCGCCCCGGTGAAGAGCGAGTGCAGGTTGCCCACCTCGAGGTCGCTCCTCTCGTGGCGGATGCCCGCCGAGAGCCTCAGGTTCGCCAGCGGCGTCACCTGCAGCTGCGCGAACACCGCCGTCGCCTTCAACACCTGGGGGATGCCGAACTGGCGTCCGTCCACCAGCGGGATCTTGGTGTCGTCCTTCATGTAGTCCACGCCCCAGAGGATCGAGCCGTCCAGCGGCAGCACGGTCTTGAGCGGCGTGTTGAGGTCGATGCGGAACCCGTCTTTCCTGGTGCGGTTGCCCGACTGGCCGCTGGGCGCCGCGGGGAAGAGCGGAAAGCGGTTGAGCGCGTACTGGAACCAGCTCTCGGTGTCGACGTAGTACAGCTGCGTGCGAAACGAGGTGGCGGTCCCGGCGATCGACGGGTTCGAGTACACCAGGTTCGCAACCAGCGCCTTGTGCTCCTCGGGCACCTGGCCGGGCTGCGGGACGGCACGGATCGCGGAGGCGGGAATACCCGTCGCGATGTTGCCGTTCCTCACCGCCCACTCGATGTCGGCTTCCTGGGCGTAGTACGTCATCGAGCCTTCGATGCGCTGGCGGCCGGCGAAATTCACGCCGACCTTGGCCATCGCGCTCTTCACTTCCGAATTCTGGATCGCCGCGCCGAGCTGCGGCGGGATCACGTTGCCGTCGGCGTCGTAGTAGTCGTTGACGCGCTTGACCATGCCGGTCAGGCGATAGTCCATCGGGCCCGCCATGCCCGAAAAGGTCTGGCGGAAGTACGGGCTCACGCCGTCGCCCTTCAGCTCGGTGAGCGAGGCCGCGGCGCCCAGCTCGGTGCGCATGCGCGAGGAGGCGTCGGCACCGGTCTTGGTCACGTAGTTGATGAATCCGGCGCCGGCGCTGTTGCCGTAGAGCGCCGAGGAGCCGGGCACGACCTCGATGCGCCGGATCGAATCCGGATCGATCAGGTTCATCTCGCGGGCGGTGTCGTTGAGCGTCGAGGTGATGAGCACGCCGTCGATGAGGAAGACGGGCTTGCGGCCGCGAACCGAGGTATACGTGCTCACCGCGGTGTTGGTCGAGCGCGAGATGCCGGGGACCAGATTGGAGAGGATGTCCGCCATGGTGGACGCCACCAGCTGCTGGCGTTCGATGTCCTCGACATCGATGATCTGCACCGACTGCGGCATCGAGCGGATCTCGGCCGGCAGACGCGAGCCGCTCACGGTGATGGTCTCGGTGGGTGTAGCGGACTGGGCAAGCGCGATGCCGGGCAGCGCGATCCCGGCCCAGGCGGCGGCAAGGGCGGACGTGAGCTTGTTTGTTTTCAAGGCGAGTCTCCTCTATTGGATTGGCGCGGGGCCCGCGTTCGATTCGCCCCAGAACGGCATGCAATGTCTAGTCGGCAGCTCGGCGAGCACCTCGCCCAACTCCAGCTCCTCGGCACACGTGGCGCGCAGCAGCGCGTCGCCCACGGCAACCACGTACTCGAAGCGGGTGCCCAGGAAGTCGCGCTGGATGATCCGGCCGCGCAGCACGTTGGCTTGTGCGGCGTCGCCGGAGGACTTGAGCGCGACGTGCTCGGGACGGATGGCGACCTGCAGACGCGGTGAAGGCGCCCCGCCCGGCTCGGCCGGGAGGCAAAGCACCTGGTCGTCGGCGAAGCGCACGCCCAGCCCACCGTCTCCACGGCGCACCGGCGTCCCCTCGAGGATGTTGCTGTGGCCGACAAAGTCGGCGATGAAAGGCGTCGCCGGCTCGCGATAGATCTCGCGCGGAGTCCCGATCTGCACGATCTTCCCCGCGCTCATCACCGCGATGCGGTCGGAGAGCGCGAGCGCCTCGTCCTGGTCGTGGGTCACGTAGAGCGTGGTGATCTTCAGCCGCCGCTGCAGCTCGCGCAGCCAACCGCGCGCGCGCAGCCTCAGCTTGGCGTCCAGGTTCGACAGCGGCTCGTCCAGCAGCAGCACCTCGGGCTCGTATACCAGCGTGCGAGCGAGCGCGACCCGCTGCTGCTGGCCGCCCGAAAGCTCGTGCGGGTAACGCTCGCCGAGGCGCTCCATCTCGACCAGCGACAGCGCCCATGCGCCCTTCTCGCGCGCCTTCGCAGCGGGCACCTTGCGCAGCTTCAACGGAAACTCGACGTTCTGGCGCACCGTCATATGCGGCCAGAGGGCGTACGACTGGAACACCAGGCCGCAGTTGCGATGCTCGGGCGCGAGGTGGATTCCCGCGGCCGAGTCGAAGAACACGTTCGCGCCCACGCGGATGTGGCCGGAGGTCGCGCGGTCGAGACCCGCGATCGAGAAGAGCGTCGTGCTCTTGCCGCAGCCGCTTGGGCCGAGGAGGGTCACGAGCTCGCCGTCGGCGACACGAAACGAGACGTCGTCGACCGCGCGCACGTTGCCGTACGACCGCGTGAGCCCGGTGACTACGAGTTCGGCCATGTCAGTCTCCTTCGACGGCGCGCGGCAATCCGCGGCCGAGATGAGCGAGGATCGCCACCAGCACCAGCGTCAACGCGAGCTGCACCACCGAGAGCGCGGCGACCGGCCCGACCTCGCCCTTGGCCAATGTGGAGAGCATCGTGGTGCCGATGATCTCGTTGCCCGGCGCGTACAGGAACACCGCCGAGGCGTATTCCTTGATGAACGAGATGAAGACGATGAGGTAGCAGGCGATGAGCGCCGGGCGCGCGATCGGCACCACGATCGCGAGGCAGGTGCGCCACCAGCTCGCCCCCGAGACACGCGCGCTCTGGTCGATCTCGCGCCCGATCTGCAGGAACGAGGGCGCGACGGTGGCATACGCCGTCGGCAGGTCGCGCATGGTGAAGCAGACGATCATGATCGCGAGCGTGCCGTGCAGCAGGTTCAGCCCCGGCACCCACAGCACCAACCAGAGGAAGCCGATGCCCGCCACCATCCCCGGGATCGCGCGCGGGAACATCGTGAGCATCTCGAGCTGGCGCCCGAAGCGGAAGTCGGAGCGCTGCACCACCGCGGTGATGAGGGCGATGAGCGCCGTGGCGATGGCGGCGCCGATCGCCGCCACCACCAGGCTGTTGCCGATGGAGCGCATGTAAATGTCCTGCTCCCAGAGCGTGCGGTAGTAGTCGAGCGTGAGGAACTGCCACGGCGATATGAGCGGCGTGAGGTACTGCACGAAGGAGCGCAGGATGAGCGCCAGCATCGGCAGGACCACCGTGAAGGTGAGGTAGGTCGCGAAGGCCGCGAACAGCACCCAGCGCCAGCGCCCGATGTCGATAGGCTTGGGCCGCTGGCCCTTGCCGCGCACGGTGACGAAGCGCTGGCGCTCGGCGAGCAGCTTCTGCTGCACCAGCACCAGCACCGCCACCAGTGCCAGCAGCGTGAGCGCCGCGGCGCCCAGCATCCCGTAGTCGGGATCGGCCTGGCCCATCGTCTCGCGCAGCAGGAACGTGGTGAAGAATTCCAGCCCCGCCGGCCAGCCGAAGACGAGCGGGATCGAGAGCATCTCCAGCCCGCCCACGAAGGTGAGCAGCACGCTGTAGACGATGGCCGGGCGCAGCAGCGGTAGCGTGACCGAGCGGACCACGCGCAGCGGGCCCGCCCCGGCGCTGCGGGCCGCGTCCTCGAGCGAGGCGTCCATCAACGCGAGCGAGCTGGTGCAGAAGAGCATCACCGCCGGGGCCATGGCGAGTCCGCCCAGAACGCCCATGCCGGGAATGCTGGCGAGGTTCCACGGCACGCCGCCGAACCATTGCTGCAGGACGAGGCTCACGTAGCCCGAGGGCCCGTAGAGTACGTACCAGCCGAGCGCAAGCACCAGCTGCGAGATGTAGATCGGCCCCAGCAACGCGCCTTCCAGCCAGGTGCGCCCCGGCACGTCGAAACGCACGATCGCGATCGCCGAGGTCACGCCC
>JBKJTM010000113.1:0-13394 GCA_046590805.1 Usitatibacter sp. | reverse complement strand
GCGGTCGGCGGTGGGCTTCTGGGGCGCGATGCAGACCATCGTGATCGCCGACGCTGCCATGGGCCTGGACAACGTCCTCGCGGTCGCGGGTGCCGCCCACGGCTCGATGACGCTGGTGGTGCTGGGCCTGCTCATCAGCATCCCGATCGTGGTGTGGGGCTCGACCCTGGTCCTGACCCTCATCAACCGGCACCCCTGGATCGTGCACCTGGGCGTGGCGGTGCTCGCGTGGACGGCCGCTCACATGATCGCGTCCGAGCCGCTCTTCGCCGCATTCCTCGCCGGCAACCGGGGCGCGAGCCTCGCCGTGTACGCCATCGTGTTCGCCACCGTGTTCGGCGCCGGGCTCGCAACCGCCCGCCGCCGCGCCACCCACGCAGCCTGAAGGAGGTATGCAATGAAAACGATCCTGGTCCCCGTGGACGGCTCGAAACACGACGCACGCGCGGTGAGCGCGGCCCTGAAGGAAGGTCCCGGCGCGCGCATCGAGTTGCTGAACGTGCAGCCGCTGCTGAACCGCCATGTCGCCGACCGGCTGCCGCACTCCGCGATCGCCGCCTGGCGCAGCGAACGAAGCGCCACCGTGCTCGAGCGCGCGCGCCAGCAGGTGCAGGCCTCGGGCGCCGAGTGCGGCACGCACGCGGTCGCCGGGCCGGTCACCACCTCCATCGTGGAATGCGCGGCGCGCCTTGCCGCCGACGAGATCGTCCTCTGCGCCACGCGCCGCGGACCGATCGGGCGGCTGCTCGCCAACAGCGTGAGCGTGCGGCTGCTGGAAGCCTCGCCGATCCCGGTGCGCGTGGTGCCCGCGGAGGTGAAGCCGATGATCGACCGGCTGGCGCTACCCGCCGGTCTGGGCCTGGTCGCGCTGGTGATGCTCGCGGGGGAGTGACCCCGCGAAGGGGGCCGGGTCAGGGCGCCGCGAAGCCGCGCTCGAGGAACGCCTTGCGGCCCTCGGCGGAGACCAGGTAGGCGAGCAGCGCCTCGGCGTCCTTCGGGTTCTTCGCGCCCTTCATGATCACCGCGGAGTAGACCGTCTCCTTCTGCAGCTCCTTCGGCAAGGGGCCGACGATGTCGATCCCGGGCACCGGCAGCATCTCGGTCATCTGGTGCAGCGCCATCTCGACCTCGCCCCGGGCGACCTTGTCGGCGATGTAGCCGCCCTCGCCGAATTTCGTCTTCGCGCGACCTCGTCGCGGATGCCGAGCTTCGGCAGCACCGCCTCGTCCACGCGCTTCGACCACGCGTCGCTCGCCGCGGTGAACGCCGACTTGACCGCACCGCCGCTCATCACGGTCACCTCCGCGGCATGCGCGTTGAGGGCGAAAGCGAGGAATGGGGCGCTGGCGGCATGCAAGATCTTCATGGGGTATCCCGGGGCTCGGCGGACAAAGTACCCGATATGGGAAAATCGCGCCATGCACATCCCCAATCGCCTGGTCTTCGCATTCATCTTCGTCGCGTGCGCAGCGCTCATCGCCGATGCCTACTTCTACCTGCAGGAATACCTCGGCCTCGACCCGTGCCCGATGTGCGTGCTGTCGCGCTACACGTTCATCGCCATCGGCGTGGTGGCGCTGGCGGCCGCGATCCACGGGCCGCGCGCCCTGGCGCTCAAGGTGTACGGCTCGCTGATCACGCTCCTCGCGCTGGCCGGCATCGGCGTGTCCATCCGCCACTCGTACCTGCAGCACTTCCCGCCCGCGGCGGAGACCTGCGGCACCGACCTCGAATTCCTGCTGAACGCGCTGCCGCTCTCGCAGGCGCTGCCGAAGATCTTCGGCGGCACCGGCAGCTGCTCCAAGGTCGCGTGGAAATTCCTCGGCCTGTCGATCCCCGAGTGGGCCCTGGTGTGGTTCGCGATCTTCGCCGGGCTCGCGATCTGGATGGCGTTCTTCCGCGACCGCGCGCGCAAGTGATCTCGCGGCGCGAGTTCCTGCTCGCCTCGCTGCTCGCACCCGCCGTGGCGCGGGCCGCGGGCTCGGTGCGCTTCGCCTCGCACCCGTTCACGCTCGGCGTCGCCTCCGGATATCCGACCGTCGATGGGGTGGCGCTGTGGACGCGGCTCGCGCCCTCGCCGCTCGATGGCGGCGGCATGGCCCCCGACCCGGTGCGCGTCGCATGGGAGGTGGCCGAGGACGAGGGGTTCAAGCGCATCGTGCGCAAGGGAAGCGTGGTGGCGGTGCCGGAGAACGCGCACGCGGCCCATGCGGAGGTCGATGGCCTCGCGCCCGCCCGCGAGTACTTCTACCGCTTCATGGCCGGCAACGAGGTGAGCCCGGTGGGCCGCACGCGCACCGCGCCGCCGGCCGGCAGGCGTGATCGGCTGCGCGTCGCGCTCGGCTCCTGCCAGCAGTACGAGCAGGGCTATTTCGTCGCCCATCGCCACCTCGCCGCGGAAGGCGCCGACCTGGTGGTGTTCCTCGGCGACTACATCTACGAATCGAGCTGGGGCCGCGAGCCCGTGCGCAAGCACCACCGGCCCGAGCCTCGCACGCTCGCCGACTACCGCGACCGTTATGCGCTGTACAAGTCCGACCCCGACCTGCAGCAGTCGCACGCCGCCGCTCCCTGGATCGTCACCTGGGACGACCACGAGGTGGACAACGACTACGCGAACGACCGCTCCGAGGATCTCGACCCCGCGTTCCTCGCCCGCCGCGCCGCCGCGTACAAGGCGTTCTACGAGCACATGCCGCTGCGCCGTTCAGTCCTGCTCGCCGGCGGCGACATCCGCATCTACGGCGCGCTCGACTGGGGCGGCATGGCCCGCTTCCACATCCTCGACGATCGCCAGTACCGCTCGCACCAGGCGTGCCCGCGGCCGGGCCGCGGCGGCAGCGCCAACGTGGGCAGCGTGTGCACCGAGCGGCTGGATCCGAAGCGCTCCCTCCTGGGCGCGGCGCAGGAGCAGTGGCTGGACGAGAGCCTCGGGGGCTCGAAAGCGCAGTGGAACGTGATCGTGCAGCAGACGCTCTTCGTGCCCGCCGGCCGCCGCACCGCGAAGGAGGAGCTCATCCACTGGACAGACGCGTGGGACGGCTATCCCGCGGCGCGCGAGCGGCTGCTGCGCTCGCTCGCCGAGCGCCGGCCGGGCAACCCCCTGATCGTCGGCGGCGACGTGCACGCGGCGATGATGGCGCAGGTGCATGCCGAGCCGGCGAACCCGGAATCGCCGGTGGTTGCCGCCGAGGTCGTCACCACCTCGATCACTTCGCAAGGCTTCGCCGCGATGATCGCCGGCATCGCGCGCGAGAACCCGCACATCCGCTACGCGGAGAGCGAGCAGCGCGGCTACGTGATGCTGGACATTGGTCCGGCGAGGCTCACCGCGCGCCATCGAGCGGTGGATACGGTGAAACGCGCCGATGCGGGAATCTCGACCGTGGCTTCGGCTGTGGTCGAGGACGGCAGGCCCGGCTTCCTGAAATGAAAACGCCACGGCATGCCGCGGCGTCCGCCAGCCGACGGCGCGATTACTTCTTGTCGTGCTCGATGCCGAGGACCTTCATCGCCTTGTGGAGGCTGTCGGTCGAGTCCTGGTGCTTGCCGGCCTTGTGGTGCGCGTCGCCTTCGTCGCGAAGCTTCTTCACTTCCTTCATCTGGTCCGCGCTGAGCTTCGGATTCTTGGCCAGCGCCGCATCGATCGCCTTCACGTCGGTGGGGCAATGGCCGGCAAGGGCGGCGCCGGAGGCGAAAACCAGCCCGGCGGCGAGTGCAAGTGAGCGTTTCATCGTTGTTCTCCTCATGGTTGGGGGGTGGGGCGGGAAGGAGTCTACTTCAAGCCCGTGAACAGCGCACCTGCGCAGCCTATTCCGCGCCAGGGCTTTTCTAGGCGATCTCGCGCAGGTCGCGTACCGGGTCGCCCCTGAGAGACCCGGCCGCCTCGAGCCGCAGGATGTCCGCCGCCACGTCGTCCGCGGGGCGCAGCGCGCCTTCGGCCTTCATCGCCCGGAAGCGCTCGACGTCGCGGAATCGCTCCGGCGGCGCCGCGCGAACCAGCCCCTGCATCGGGGTATCGATCACGCCCGGGGCGAGGCTCACCACTTCCACCGCGAGGCCTCGCGCCTCGCACTCCAGCGCCACCGTGCGCGAGGCCATGTCGAGGCCCGCCTTGGCGCTGCAATAGGCGCTCCAGCCGAAGATCGGCCGGCGCGCGGCGCCCGAGGAGATGTTGATGATGCGGCGGAGCGGCACTTCCGCAGTCGCGCCCAGGAACCAGCGCATCAGGAGCATCGGCGCGAGCAGGTTCACCGCGAGACTCCTCTCGAGCTCCGCGGCGTCGACCTGGTCCAGGGGACCGATCGGGGACACGATGCCTGCGTTGTTGATGAGGACGGCCTTCGCAGGGCGCTTGCCGCGCATCCTTGCGACCGCCCGTTCACAGGCGCGAGCGAGCGCGGCGCTGTCCGCGAGGTCCGCCTCGATCCGCCAGCCGCCGGGCACCGCACCGTCCGGAGCACGCGCGAGCGCGATCAGATCGTTGGCGCGATCGGCGGCGATGCGCGCGGCGAGCGCGGCGCCCAGGCCCCGGGTGGTTCCGGTGACGATGTAGAGATTGGTTTCCATCGACGTATTCTGCGCGCGTTGACCCTTCCCCCGCGTGCGCCGAGAATGGGCGCGCCGGCGTCGCGCACGGCGCCCAAAGGGAGGGCAACAATGAACAAGCGATTCGTCGTGTCGGTGGTAGTGCTCTTCGTCGTCTCGATGCTGTCCGGGCTCCTGGTGCACGGGACGATCCTTGCCGCCGACTACACCAAGCTCGCAAACGCGGGGGTGTATCGAACGCCGGAGCAGGCGCAACCGCTGATGGGCTTCATGCTGGCGGCGAACCTCGCCTACGCCATCGGCCTCACGTGGATCTACCGCATGGGCCGTGATGCCCGGCCCTGGATGGGCCAGGGGTTTCGCTTCGGGCTCGCGGTCGCGACCCTCGCTACCATTCCCACCTACCTCATCTATTACGTGGTGACGCCGATGCCAAGCGACGTGGTCGCCAAGCAGATCGCGCTCGACATCATCGTGCTGGTGGTGGTCGGCATCGTCACCGCGTTCGTCAACCGCGACCCGGTCGCGGCGCGCGCCTGATGGCGGTCTCGCGCGGCACTGTGGTGGTGACCGGCGGCGGGCGCGGCATCGGCGCCGCCACCGCGCGCCTCGCGGCCGAGCGCGGCTACGCGGTGTGCGTCAACTACCTGCGCGACGCCGAGGCCGCCGCCAAGGTAGTCGCGCAGATCAAGGCCGCAGGCGGGCGCGCCATGGCGATCCAGGGCGACGTCGCGAGCGAGACCGACGTGGTCCGCCTCTTCGACGGCGCCGCCGAGCTGGGCCCGGTCACCGCGCTGGTGAACAACGCCGGCATCCTCGAGCGCCAGACGCGCCTGGACGACATGGACGCCGGGCGCTTCACGCGCGTCTTCGCCACCAACATCACCGGCAGCTTCCTCTGCGCGCGCGAGGCCGTGCGGCGCATGTCGACCCGCCATGGCGGCAAGGGCGGGGGGATCGTCAACGTCTCCTCCATGGCCGCGACGCTGGGCGCCCCGGGGGAGTACGTGGACTACGCCGCGAGCAAGGGCGCCATCGACACGCTCACCATCGGGCTCGCGCGCGAGGTGGCGGAGGAAGGCATCCGCGTGAACGCGGTGCGCCCGGGCGTGATCCGCACCGGGATCCACGCGAGCGGCGGCGAGCCCGGCCGCGTCGATCGCGTAAAATTGGCGGTGCCGATGAAGCGCGGCGGCGAGCCCGAGGAAGTCGCACGCGCGATCCTCTGGCTGCTGTCCGACGAGTCGTCTTATTCCACCGGGGCATTGATCGACGTCTCGGGCGGCCGCTAGCCCAGGAGGCGCATGGAAATCCTCGTGACGCGCGACGGCGCGATCCTCGCCATCGAGTTCAACCGCCCGCAGCGGAAGAACGCCATCACCGCGCGGATGTACACAATGCTGTCGGAGGCCTTCGAGGCCGCCGAGGCCGATGCCTCGGTGCGCGTGATCCTCATCCACGGCCAGGCCGATGGCGCATTCACCGCCGGCAACGACATCGAGGACTTCATCGAGCGCCCGCCGCTCGCCGAGGAGACGCCGGTGTTCCGTTTCCTGCGCGTGATGAGCCGGGCCGCGAAGCCGATCGTGGCGGCGGTGAACGGCCCCGCGGTCGGCATCGGCACCACCCTGCTGCTGCACTGCGACCTGGTGTACGCGGGCGACAATGCTCGCTTCCAGCTGCCGTTCGCGAGCCTCGGCGTGGTGCCGGAGTTCGCGTCGAGCTACCTGCTGCCGCTCGTTGCCGGCTATCACCGCGCCGCCGAGCTGTTGCTGCTGGGCGAGCCCTTCGGCGCCGAGAAGGCGCGCGAAGCCGGCTTCATCACGCGCGTGTCGCCGGCGGCGGAGACGCTCGGCCACGCGCGCGACGCGGCGAAGCGCCTCGCGGCGCTGCCCGAAAAATCGGTGCGCCTCACCAAGGCGTTGATGAAGGATGGCCACGCCAAGGCGATCCAGGCGCAGTTGCTGGCCGAGGGCGCGCACTTCCGCGCGATGCTGCAGGAGCCCGCCGCGCGCGAGGCGCTCGCCGCCTTCATGGAGAAGCGCAAGCCCGACTTCACGCGGAACAATTCGTAACCCGCGGGCGCGGCGCCTGGCGATAATCCCCGCGTATTCGAGCCGGGGAACCTGCGCATGACGGCGGACTCCTGGCAGCCTGTGGGCTACCACCGGCGGCTGGTGCTGGATGGCGTTCTGAGCGCCCCGTCGGAGCCGATGTAGGAATCGTCCTTCAATCGGCGCCACCGAAGGTCAAGGAACAAAGCGGGGCAGCAAGGCGCCCAACGCAATGCCAGCGACGTTGCTGGCGCCAAAGGAGCCTGCATGTCGTTCCTCCTCTACACCATCGGATTCATCGTGTTCATCGCCGGCCTCGGTTGGCTCGCGACGGTGATGGGCGTCTCGCAGACGTACATCATGATTGGCGCCGTCATCCTGCTCGGCATCGGCATCATCACCGCGGTATCGCGCACCCGCTACAAGGATCAGCCCCCCGCCTGACGGCCAATTCGGGGACGTACCCTCATTGCACCCTGCGAGAAGAGGGTACGTCCCCGGTTCTAGAGGACGTCGAAGGTCCAGGACGCCTTGGCGAACATCTCGGTCTGGTAATACCGCTGCCCCGCACCCGGATCGCGGCTGCGGCCGAAGGTCGCGCCCAGGTAGAAACTGGCCCCGATTCCCCGGCGGTGCCCGTACACCACGGAGACGGTCGAGGAATCGTCGCGTGACCTCACCGGGAATTCCCACAACGACGGCGCGCGCTTGTTGCCCGCCGATTGCCAGATGGTGCGCAGGCTGTCGCGCGCGCTGAAATGCCACGCCGCCACCAACCGCTGCACGCGCTGCTGGATGATCCGCTTCGACCCGGCCACGGCCTCGCGGCTGTCGATGGTGTCGTTGTCGATGCGGTACTCGATCTCGGCGCGCTGGTGCGGCCGCAGGTTCGCCCGGAAGGTGAAGAAGGCGCCCTTGCCGACGCGGTTGTTGGCGACGTCCACGCGGTCGCCATACGCCAGCTCCGAATAGAGCTTCGCCCACCACGGGAAAGGGTTGCTCTCGATTCCGAAGTACAACTGCTCACGCTTGCGCAGCCCGCCGCCCTCGCGCACCGCGACCAGGTTGTTCACGCGTACCTCCGTCCACACCGTGGTCGCGCGCGGCAGGGACCAGCGCAGCCCCACGTTGTTCTGCTGGTACTGGACGCGGCCTTCGGGCGTCACCTTGTATTCGGCGTTGAGGTACGGCGCCACCTCGTTGAATCCCCAAAGGTCGCGAAACTTGCGCGACGTCTCGCTGTGGACGCGGCGGTAGCCGTTCTGGCCGACGAAGCCGTTGTCGGCGCGGAAATCGCGCCCCACGTCCTCGAAGTTGAGGGACTGGTCCCAGGTGGCGCCGCGGTAATTCCAGTCGAGGACCACGGCATGGCCGGACTCGAGGCTCCCCCGCCGCAGCGACCCGCCCGCCGGCTGCGCGGTGGTCCAGGACCCCAGCACCTGCGCGCGGAAGCGGTTCTCCGTATTCGGGAACCACACCGCGTCCGGGCCCGCGACACGGTTGTAGGCGCCGCCCTCGAGCGTGCGATCGGTGAGGAGGCCGCCGACGGTGATGCCGGTGGACTGCCAGCGCCCGCGCGCGAATGTCGCCACCGACCTGAAGTCCTGGCGCGCGAAGCCGGTGCCATAGGTGTTCGGCAACAGCACCAGGCCGCCGCCATCGTCGCGCGTCACCAGCACCGTGCCGTCGAAGCTGCCGCTCCTCTGCGTCGCGCGCACGCCCCAGGAGGGATCGGTCACCGAGCGTGTGTAGATGGCGCGGAAGGGCGCCTCGAGAATGTCCGCGCCCTCCAGGAAAAATGGCCGCTTCTCGGGATGGAAGAGCGCGAACTGCGCATTGCCGGCGAGCTGCGGGGTGTCGAGCTCCACCTGCGAGAAATCCGGGTTGATGGTCGCGTCGAACACCAGGTCCGCGCGCGGCCGCCACTTGAGGTCGAGGCTCGGCACGACGTCCGTCTCCCTCGAGCGCCCGCCGCCGGCGTCGCGCGTCGAGACGCTGCGCACGGTTGCGTTGGGCGTTACCGCGAGGTGGCGCGCCGGGGGAATGTCGGCGAGGCCCGTGAGCGGCTCGTTCAGGCACAGGAAGCAGGTCGAGTCGCGCGGCAGCTTGCTGGTGGAGAGGCGATAGAGCTGGTCGCGCGGATAGTTGCGGAACACCATCACGCTCCATTCCCTCGACGGCGGATCGCCATAGCGAAGCGAGGAGAACGGGATTCGGAATTCGGCGGTCCAGCCGCCCTCGAAGCGGCCGGTGACCACTTCGAATTCGATGTCGGGCGAGAAGTCCTCGGCTCCGCTGTCCTCGTTGTAGAGGCCGTCGCCCACGCTGCCTCGCGGGTTCACGCGGAAGAAGTGGGCGAACTTGCGATTGCCGACCGGATCCACGTTGAGCACGATCATGTCCTGGTCGCGCAGCACGTTGTCGCGCCGCGCGAAGGGCGCGCGCACTTGCGACATGTCCGGGTCGTACGCGCGCACCGCGACATAGAGGGCATGGTCGTCGCGGGCGATACGGACCTCGGTGCGCACCTTCGCCTCGACCTTGTCCTGGGGCGAGAGCTCCCAGAAGCGGTCGAGCACCTGCGCGCGGCTCCAGGCGGGGTCGCCCAGGTTGCCGTCGAGCACGATCTTCTCGCCGGGATCCAGCTTGTACGCTTCCACCGCAGACGCGGCACCCGATCCCCATCCCAGGCACCACACCATCCCCAGACCGAGCACTTTTCTCATTTGTTATCAGCGTTTTGAATCGTGCGCGCAGGTTATAGGTGCGGGCGCGAAGCCGCAACCGGCGCGCGACCGGATACGCGGTCGGATGGATGGAATGCATTCGCGCGCGGGCGGTCAGAGTGGTGAGCGATTGCTCACCCCGAATTTGTGCGCCGCAACAAACCGGCGTATAGTCCGCGCCCTGCAGAGATGAATGCCGCCGCCCACGTTTCGCCAGGCCCACAAGCCCATCGCCAAGCGACCGCGCTGCTCACGTTGGGCGCGATCGGCGTCGTGTTTGGCGACATCGGCACGAGCCCGCTTTATGCGCTGAAGGAAGCTTTCAGCCCCCATTACGGGATCCCCCTTACGCACGACAACGTACTGGGGCTCCTCTCGCTGATCGTCTGGGCGATGATGTGGACTGTCACGATCAAGTACCTGTTCGTGATGCTGCGTGCCGACAACAACGGCGAGGGAGGCGTGCTCGCGCTGCTCGCGCTGGTGCTGCGCGAGGTGAAGGGGCAGCCCGTCCTCAAATGGACCGTCATCTCGCTCGGCGTCTTCGGCGCCACGATGTTCTATGGCGACAGCATGATCATGCCGTCGATCACGGTGCTCTCGGCGATCGAGGGACTGGGCGAGTACTCGCCCAAGCTGAGCCCCTTCGTCATTCCGATCACGCTGGCGGTATTGACGGGGCTCTTCTTCATCCAGAGCCACGGCACGGCGAAGGTAGGCACGTTCTTCGGACCCATCATGGTCCTCTGGTTCCTGTCGCTCGCGGTCGCGGGAATCACGCAGATCGTCCGCAACCCATCGGTCCTGGCGGCCCTGCAGCCCGCGTACGGGGTCGATTTCATCTTCGCCTATCCGATCGCCGGCTTCCTGGTGCTCGGAGCGGTGTTCCTCGCGGTCACGGGCGGCGAGGCCCTCTATGCCGACATGGGGCATTTCGGCAAGCGTCCGATCCGCATCGGGTGGCTGCTCCTCGTCTTCCCGGCGCTGATGCTGAACTACTTCGGCCAGGCGGCGTTCGTGCTCCTCGAGCCCTCCGCGATCGGCAACCCATTCTTCCGGATGCTGCCGGAATGGTCGAAGCTGCCGATGGTAATCCTTGCGACGTGCGCCTCGATCATCGCATCTCAGGCGGTGATTACCGGGGCGTTCTCGGTCACGCGCGCCGCCATCCAGCTCGGCTATGTCCCGCGCCTGAAAATCCTGCATACCTCCGAGCGCGCCATCGGCCAGATCTACATGCCGTTCGTGAACTGGATCCTGTTCGTCGCCGTTTGCCTTCTGGTGGTGGGGTTCCAGACCTCGAGCGCCCTGGCGAGCGCCTACGGGATCGCCGTGGCGGCGACGATGGTGATCGAGGGCCTGCTGGCCGCCTTCGTGGCGCGCCTGCTCTGGAAATGGTCGCGGGCGAGCGTCGCGCTGGTGATCGGGTCGATGATCCTGGTGGACGTCATGTTCCTCGCATCGAATGCGACCAAGATCGTGTCGGGAGGCTGGTTTCCGCTGCTGATGGGCTCGGCCATTTTCGTGGTGATGATCACCTGGAAGCGCGGACGCACGCTGATGTTCAGGCGCATGTCTGAGCAGGGCCTGCCGCTCAAGCCCTTCCTGCAAAGCCTATCCGCGCACCCTCCGGAAAAAGTCTCCGGCACCGCGATCTTCATGTCGAACACCGCGGACTCGGTCCCGCACGCGCTGCTGCACAACCTCAAGCACAACAAGGTGATCCACGAGCGCACCGTATTCCTCACCATCGTCACCCACGACGTGCCGCGCGTGCCCCCCGAGGACCGTATCCAGGTCGAACGCGTACTCGATGGCTTCTACAAGATGGAGGCGTGGTACGGCTTCACCGAGCAGCCCGACATCGACGAGATCCTCGCCGCTTCCCGCGCGCGCCATGCCCTCGACTTCGACCTCATGGACACCTCGTTCTTCCTGTCGCGGGAAACCGTCATCCCGACCGCCGAGAGCCCGGGAATGGCGTTCTGGCGCGACCATCTGTTCGCATGGCTCAGCCGCAACGCCACCCGCGCCACCGACTACTTCAACATCCCTGCCAACCGCGTGGTGGAACTGGGAACGCATATCGAGATCTGATTCCTCTCATGGAGGAATCATGGCGGGCTGCCTTGGCTGCGACCCGCGGGTGAAAACGCCTCGCCTAGGGCGTTGCCTGGACGAACTCGAATCGCGCGCCGGTGGGACCGGTGAGGACCAGCCTCGCGCCCTCGCGGCGCACGCTCGCCTCGGCGCCCAACGCGGCCACGAGGTGGTTCTCGACCTCCCCCGCCGGCCCCAGGCACATGCGCTTGGTGGTGGCGATGGAGCCCAGCCGCACCACCGCGCCTTCCATGCGCCAAGCGCCGCTCAGCATGTTGCAGCCGGTGAAGCCCGCGACCCGCCCGCCGTCGAGGAATTCGAGACGGGGCGTCGAGGCCGCATCGGTGCCCGCGTCGATCACGCCCACCCAGCGCGTGCCGGCGAAGCCGGGAGTGGCCGCGCTTTGCGCCGCGCTTCCCGCGGGCCTGGCGGGACCGCCCGCGTCGCTCGGCGCCGCGGCGCATGCCGAGAGCCCCAGCACCCACATCGACAGCAGCGACCTCGCGAGCATCATGGCTTCACCTCGAAGGGCGGATCGGAGCGGAACTTGAGCGTCCCCGCCGAGCCTGTCATCGTCATCGTATCCGCGGTGATGCTGTAGCTCGACACCGCCTGCAGGACTTCCAGCATCCGCTTCTCGGCCTCGATCGCGCCGCCGTCGCAGACGCGCGTGCCGGTCTCCATGCGTCCGATCACGATCGCGCGCGCGCCGACCGTGTCCTGCACGTAGCGCGCGACGATGCGGTTGCAGCCGCCGAAGCCTTCCATGCGCCCGTCGCCGAAGCGGAAATGCGGCTGCTCCCCGGCGAGCGGCAGCTCCAGCTGCACCTGCCACTTGGTGCCCACCAAGGGCCTGGGGGGCGGCTCCTTCTTCGGGCCGAGGCCGCAACCCGCAAGGCCCAGCACCAGCACCAGCGCTACCGACTGCTTCGTCATCGCCATCTCCGGGGTCAGTCCGACATGAGTATATGCAGGGCGTCGTTCCACCAGGTCCACGACATCGTGTGTGCCGGACGGGCGCCCCGCGGCACGCGCCCCCTTGAGCGAGCCGCACCCGGGTCAGCGACGGTCCTTCATGCCTTCGCAGTCGTCACGTTGGTTAGTATAGGGGACCCGCCATGTGCAGCCGATACTTCCTCGACGCCGACGGCAACATCATCGCGTACACCTTCAAGGTCGCGGTGCAGGCCCCCGTCCGCAAGCGCTTCAACATCGCGCCCACGCAGGAGGCGCCGGTGATCCGCATGGCGCGCGACTCGGACGCGCGCGAAGTCGCGATGCTGCGCTGGGGCCTGGTGCCGTTCTGGGCGAAGGAGCTGAAGATCGGCACCTCGATGATCAACGCCCGCAGCGAGGACATGGAATCGAAGCCCGCGTTCCGCGAGGCGGTGAAGTCGCGCCGCTGCGTGGTGCCGGCCACCGGATTCTTCGAGTGGCAGGGCGAGCCCGGGCGCAAGCAGCCGTTCGCGATCACCTTGCCGGGACACGCCCTCATCGCCTTCGCCGGATTGTGGGAGCGCTGGAAGCCCGCCGAGGGCGAGCCGGTGGAGACTTTCACCATCGTGACCACCGACGCCAACAAGCAGGTCGCGCGCATCCACGACCGCATGCCGGTGATCCTGCCCATGGATGCGATCGATACCTGGCTCACCGCGCCACCCGATGAGGCGCGTGCGCTCCTCAAGCCCTACGAGGGGGAGATGGCGCTCCGCGCCGTGAGCAAGCTGGTGAGCAACGTGAAGAACGACGTGCCGGAGTGCCTCAACGACGCGACCGAGCCGTGTGGGCCCGGCACGCCCGGGACGCAGGGCTCGCTTCTCTAGCCTGCCTCACGCTGCGAAGGCGTGGTCTTCCAGCACGCGCGAAGGAACGACCTTTACCGCCAAGGGATGCTTCGCGACGAAGCCGACCAGGATCTTGTAGATGTCGGGGTCGAAGTCGATCGCGACCCGCGCCTGCAGCAGGT
>JBKJTM010000341.1:0-5322 GCA_046590805.1 Usitatibacter sp. | reverse complement strand
CGCGAGCGTGCCGTTCTTCGCGGCGATGCCGCCGCCGCAGTGCGCATACATCGGCTTGCCGGGCGTAACTCCGAGGTAGGCCAGCATGCGGCGCATCTCCTCGGGCGACTTGAACGTCTTGTCGGCGTTGAAGAAGTCCGCGGCGGGCGCCATGATCGCGTTGGGGATGTGGCCCGCGCGGTCGAAGAACTTCTGGGCGCCGAAATGCTGGACTGGCTCGAGCGCCTCGATGACCGCATGGTTCGCGGGGTCGCCGGTCGCCACGAGGAATTCCGGCAGCCGCACGCGCACGTCCTCGTTCAGCCGAGTCACCTTGAAGGTGCCGGGCCGGGGCGTCACCGGATCCCTGGTGATCGCACCGCCCGCCGCCTGCCACTTCTCCAGCCCGCCGTCGAGGACCATCAGGTTCTCGCGCGGGAAGCCGTGGTAGTACAGATCGAAGTACAGGCTGGTCGCGAAGTAGGTGCCGCCCTGGTCGTAGATCACGATCGTCATGCCCCGGCTCACGCCCCACGACTGCATGCGGCGCTCCATGTCGGCGGCCGTCAGCTCGAGCCCGCCGAAGGTGAACACGTCGACGTTCGCCGCCCCGGCGATATGCCCCTTGGCCGCGTACATCTGGCCCGGTGAGGCATCGATCAGCAGCAGGTCGTCGCGCCCCAGGTTCTTCCGCAGCCACTCGACCGGGACCAACGGGCTGGCGGCCAGCGCGGGAAGCGCCAGGAAGGCGCCCGCCAGCACCGCGAATACCCAATGTATCAACAGCTTCGGCATGCCTCTCTCCCCAGGTCACTGCAACCGACAGCATGAGTTGCCGGCGCCCGTGGGACGAGCCCGATGCGACGAATCGAGGGATTGGATGAGCCAACGGCGGGTACAGCCGCCTGGGCGACGGACCCCCCTCTCCCTCAGGGAAAGGGCTCCTTTATGTGCGTTCCCGCCCCGACAAAACATCCGCCGCAGCGCACATTCCCCTCATCATCACTCGAGGAGAAGCACCATGAACGGCTATTTCGACGTGGGCAAGAGCAAGGCGGACGACTTCTTCTTCGTCCTCAAGGCAGGCAACGGCGAAGTCGTGCTGACGAGCGAGATGTACAAGTCGCGCGACTCCGCGAACACTGGAATCGCCTCGGTGCGGACCAACAGCGCCGACGACTTCCGCTACGAGCGCGCTACCGCCTCGAACGGCAAGTTCCACTTCAACCTGCGGGCCGCCAATAACCAGGTGATTGGATCGAGCCAGCTCTACGCCACGATGGATTCCAGGGAAATCGGGATCTCGTCGGTGAAGGAAAACGGGATGACCACGACGGTCAGGGACAGCACCAAGCCCTAGTCCAGGTGCTTGTAGCGGTGATGCGCGGTCATCACATCCTCTTCAGCTCGGCGTGAAACCCGGACACGGTGAGCTTGATGACGACCGCAGCAGCCGTGCCATTGCGCCAATACCAGCCATGGGTCCCGGCGAACGGTGCCTTCAGCGTGCCCGCGCCTTTCGATGCACTTCCTTTTTCGAAGCTGACGAAAGAGCCCGCGGGACCGGCCGTGGGCTCCCCGTGGAAGTCGAAGGTCACCATTGCGCCCGCGGCATCCCACTGATAGACGATAGCATCGCCCTCACCCAGCAGCGCCTTGTATTCGACCTCCCCGTTGGGCTGCAGCGTTACTTCGATGGAATCGGTCTTCAGGGGCCGCCGTGCGGCCACCGCATACGCCGCGGGCGGAGCACTCGGCGATGCAGCGGCGATCACAGTCGGCGACGGGACCGCAGCGGCGGTGGCAGTCGGCGACGGGACCGCAGCGGCTCTGGCGGCGGCCACCTTCTGCTCGCCCATCGAGGTGAGCCCGAGCACCCGCCCGACCCCGGTCCAGTCGATGCCGTACTCCGCGGGCAGCACCACCGTCACCAGCAATGCCGCGGCGGCAACGAGGGCCCACAGCAGCGCCCTTGCGGGCGAAGCGTCTGGTTGCATGTGTTCCTTTCAGGCCATGACGAAGTAACCGGCGAGCTGGTAGCCGGTGAGCACGAAGCCCGCGCACAGCAGCGCGGCATTCGCGAGATAGGCATTGCGCACGAAGCTGGCGGAGCGCCGCAGCCAGGCGATGGCGATCAGCATGATGCCGAGGGCGAGAAGCTGCCCGACCTCGACGCCCACGTTGAAGGCGACGATGTTGCCCACCAGCCCGTCAGGCGACAGGCTGAACTCCTGCAGCTTGGTGGCGAGGCCGAAGCCGTGCGCGAGCCCGAAAATAAACACCGCCGCGCGCGCATCCGGCTTGAACCCGAACCAGCGCTGGAACGCATCGAGGTTATCGAGCGCCTTGTAGGCCACCGACAGGCCGATGATCGCATCGACCAGGTAGGGGCTCGCGTGGATGCCCGCCAGCACGCCAAGGAGGAGCGTCACGCTGTGCCCCACGGCGAAGAGCGTCACGTAGAGCGCCACCTCCTTCATCCGGTAGAGGAAGAAGATCACGCCGAAGAGGAAGAGCAGGTGGTCGTAGCCCGTCACCATGTGCTTGGCGCCGAGGTACAAGAAGGCGATCACCTGCAACCCGGCTGATCGCTCCACGAAGCCCTTGTCTCCCTCGGCCACGCCGTGGCCCCAGGCAAGGGCCGCGAAACCGAGCAACACCAGTGCAAGCAGACCCTGGTGCCTCACCTCGTCCTCGCCTTGCGCTCCTGCTGCACCAGGTCCGGGCGATCGGAGATGATGCCGTCCACGCCCATCTCCAGGAGTTTGCGGATCGTGGGCGGGTCGTTCACCGTCCACGGAATCACGACGATCCCGAGGGAGCGGGCTTCGGCCAGCGCCTCCGGGGTGAGCGTGTTGTGGTCGGGCGCCCAGATCTTCCCGCCGGCCGCCTTCACCGCGCGCGGCACCGAATCTCCGTACGCGGAGGGATCGAAGCCGACCAGGAAGGGCGATACCGTTCCTCCCGCCTGACGGGCATCGACGGTGCGCTTGTTGTTGAGATACATGGTGCGGATCTCCGGCGCCTCCTTCTGGATCAACTGCAGCGTCTTCCAGTAGAACGACTGCACCATCGTCCGCTCGGCCATGCCGGCCTTGCGGATCTCCGCGATCGCCAGGCGCGCGAACTCGTCAGGCGCACGCGTGGCGGCGGCCTGGAAGGGCGAGAGCTTGGTCTCGCAATCGACCTGGACCCTGGTGTTGCCGGACTTCTTGATCAGGTCGAAGAGGTCGGAGAGCTTCGGGATGCGCGCGCCATCGACCGGCAACTGGTCGGGAAACTGGTTCGCATAGGGCGTGCCGGGCTTGATGCGCCCGACGTCGTACTTCTGCAGCTCCGCGAAGGTGAGCTCGGCGATCGCCGGGCCACGCTTCTCGAGCCATTGGCCATCGGGGCCGCGGGTGATGTCGGGATTGAGCCAGAGGTCGTGGTAGAGGACCACCACGCCATCGCTGGTGATCGCCATGTCGCACTCGATCGTGTCGACGCCGAGATCGAGGGCCTTCTGGTAGGACGGCAAGGTGTTCTCGGGCAGCAGGCCGCGGGCGCCGCGGTGGCCCTGGAGATCGAAGGCGGCGGCGCCAAGCGCAGTGGAACAGGCGAGGACGGCAAGCAGATGCTTCACGGGAGTATCCATCGATCAGATGCCACCGATCATATCGGTCGCAACGCTTGCGGCACAATGCGGCCCTTCCGCGGCGCTTTCTGCGACAAGCCCGACATGTCCGTCTCGGCGATGCCGAACTCGAGCGCCGTGAACATCGCGATCGCCAAGAAGGCGAAGATCGTGACCGGCAGCGAGATGGCGGCGTTCTTCTCCGCCAAGCTGCGGGCGAATGGCGGCCAGCCGTCGGACTCGATGCTGGCGCGCTTCGGCGGCACCGTGACGGTGGGCGGCGTGAAGATCTCCACGGTGACGGCGATGCACAGCAACGGCCTCGATCCCGACTACATCGGCGGCGACATGGGCAAGGCGATGAAGGACGCGGGGATCGCGGGCTACGTGGGTGAAGCCCGCCTCGGTGATCCTGTCGCACGCGAACGAGGTCGGCACCAAGGGCGGCAAGGCGGTGCCCGGGTCCAAGACGGACCGGTTCATGAAGGCGGCGAAGGTGCCGGCGCACATTCCGCTGTCCGGGAAGATGATGGAGTTCGACAACAACGGGAAGTGCGTGGCCGGCTGCTAAGCTGGTTTTGCTGAAAATCCACGTCCCCGTGGTTCGACCTGGACCTGACCCTGAATGAGGGATTATCGGAGCTGGCGGGCGTAGCGCCGTCGCACGTACTTGCTGATGAACCCACCCAGGCCCACGCCTGTTTCGGCCAGGCGTTTCATCAGCTCGACGTTGTGCAAGCCTGTGCTGGACTCCGTGTAGAGGTAGACGCGACCACCCTCGAACTCGATCGTGATCGAGTCGGACCCAAGCTCGAACGCTCGTACCGGCGAGTCTCCGTTGAGATTCTTGTAAGGCTCCATCAGCGGCCCTTCACCCTGGAGCTGCGAATCCGCTGCTCTTCGGGAGTTCTCCATGGATGCTACCCCTGGGAATTCCACGAAACCCACCCGCACGGGTGGGATGCAGCTCTCGCGGAGGACCGCGCAAAAGGTGCAGCCTGTAAGCTTCTACCTGTCCTCTTCCCGCTCCTCGAAATGAACTCGCACCAATTCGACCGCCCCCGCAAAAAGCTCCCCGTAGTCCCCCTCCTCCTCATCACCCTCGTCGCCGGCCTTGTCGGCACCGCGGTTTACCTCCGCCCCCGCTTCGAATCGCAGGCTCCCGTCGTCAAGATCACGCCGGAGGCCGATGTCCTGGGCGCGATACCCCTGCAGATCGATGTCTCCGACCCGGACTCCGGCTTGAAGTCCGTGACCGTCACGCTTTCGAGCGGCGGCACGGAGCACAACGTGGGCTTCTCGCAATCCGGCGAGGTCGTCCGACAGAAGAGCTTCACCATCGAACCCTCGAAGATCGCCGGCTTCAAGGAAGGCCCGGCCGTCCTGCGCGTGAGGGCGCGGGATGCGTCACTGGCGGGCTTCTTCAAAGGCAACGAGACCGTGGTAGAGAAGAATCTCACGATCGACATGACGCCGCCCACTCTCGAGCTCATCGCCGACGACCGCTACGTGAACTTCGGCGGCGTGGGCGCGATCGTCTACCAGGCCTCGGCCGACACCGTCACCAGCGGCGTGAAGATGGGCGATCGTTTCTTCCCCGGCTTCCCGGGCCTGGTGAAGGGCCACCCGCAGCGCCTCTTCGCCCTCTTCGCCCATGCCTACGATGTCCCGGCGGACGCGCGGCCGGTGCTGGTGGCGACCGACAAGGCCGGCAACAGCAAGCAGGT
>JBKJTM010000093.1:0-5940 GCA_046590805.1 Usitatibacter sp. | reverse complement strand
GGCGATGCCGCTGCATTGAACGACGAATCCGTCGAGATGATCCGCATCCGCGGCGCGCGCCAGAACAACCTGAAGAACCACGATCAGCTCGCCCGTGGGCAGGTCGACATCGAGGTTCTTCAGGTTGTTCTGGCGCGCGCCGCGGATGCGGATCATCTCGACGGATTCGTCGTTCAATGCAGCGGCATCGCCCTTGGGGGCGGCGGACAGGTCGTTCATGGAGATCGCGACGGAGGGGCCCGGCTTGCGCGGACCGCCGAAAGGGGAGGGCAGGCGATATTTTAAATGGTTACGGACTCCATTTCCGGCCGCACGCGAATTGGGGATAAGTCCGTTTGGGGGATAGAAGAAACGGCCGCTTATCCCCAAATCTCTTACCCCTCAGCGCGTCTTATTGCCTCCGCGACACGATGCCATCCGTCGCCAAGGTTTCCTCGGGAGAGATGAGCTGTCAGGGTGTGAGCCGTCAGGATGATCGGCTGGGTCCCAAGCTCTGGGACGAGTCTCAGCCACGAGTCCCGGCTACGCACCATGACGAACAGCGAGCCGCTTTGGATCTGGTGAAGGACCAGTTGCCTGGCGAATGCGCGTGACGGAAGTCGAAGCGGCTCGTGAAAACGCTCGGAGGCCCAGGCGCAGAGTTGCACCGCCAGTACATTGCGCGCGACCGTTTCTACGTCGAATTCATTGATCAGGTCAGCCAATCGCGAGTACGTCCACGCGCCGTATCCCGTCCGATGTGCGGGAGCCAGGCTCTGCAATGGCCAGCCCTCCGTAAGAGGTGGAGGCTCGTTGATCTCGAGGCGGGCAGGATCGAAGCTTGGATTCGCCAGCAGCCAAGTGACGCGGGCGCCCAGCCGACCCTCAAAGGGTATCGGCGAGACTTCGGTGTGGATCCATGTCTTCGAATTCGGATCTCGGCGGCCATTGTGCCGCTCGATCTCCGCAAGATCTGCGCGGAAGTCGAAGCAAGACGGAAGCATTGAGATCTACTTACGCGGCCCGCCCTTGCGCGGGAAATTCATCGTACGTGCGCCCGTCAAGGACCCGTCCAGCGGCCGTCTTGAAAACACCGCCCCACTGCTTGAAGAAGAACGGCACGCCCGCATCACGACACTGGCGGCGGATGGACCGGGCCCACTTGCCCTCCATCGGGCGAGCGTGGGGTCCAGACTCACCACCAACGATGACCCAGTGGATTCCTCGAAGGTCGAGCGCCGGCAGGGGGCCGATAAGGGGTTCCAGCGAAAGGAACCGAACCTGCGCTGGCACGTTGCGCAAGTGCTCGATTCGCACTATCTCGTCTTCGCTTTCAACCGACACACCCATCCATGTGTGGGAAAGCCACGGGAGTCGCGGACCCATCTCAGCAAGCCGCTCACTTCGTTTCGTGAGGATCTGGAAAGTGTGCCTTGGGCATTCGCCCATCACCTCGAATACTCGCCGGATGAATGCCTCATCGACATCTGAGTGGAACAGGTCGCTCATCGAGTTTACGAAGATCATCGATGGCCGACGGATCGACTTGGGCTGGTTCAGGCGGTCGGGGTGAACGCGGACCTCGGTGAAAGGCCGATCGCCCCAAAATCGATCCGCGAGCCTTTCTGCGTAACAATGCTTGCACCCTTGGCTTACCTTCGTGCAGCCCGTCACGGGGTTCCACGTTCGGTGTGTCCATTCGATGGATGTGACGGTTGCCATGTGCGGCCGATTCTAGCCGAACAGGGGTTTCTGGCGCTTGGTATCCAAGGAGTCCCAAAGCCCTCTGGGGAACGGGTGGCGGGATAGGAAAACCAACCGATAGAGCGGGACGTTGTTGTCGGTCGTGATGAGAGGCACGCGGCGGGCGGCGTTGAACCCATGCGATTCAAATAACGAGATCCAATACTCGATAAACCTGCCTCGCATCTGAACCTTGTCCCGCTGATCCACAGCCTTCCGCCATCCAGGGGCAAAGGCCTCGAGGACGGACTGCTCATCTGCGAAATAGCGATCCAGGTTTCGGCTCAAGTCCTGCTGACTGAAGTGGATGATGAAGTCGATGTGGGGAATCTCGATGAGGGCATTGAAGACCTCCCATGGCAGGTGAGCGAGGTTGAAGGGATCGAGAAAGGCGAGCTGCAGCCCGTCGCGATCCACCTGCCTTGCCGTCGATCGCGCGCCTTCGATTGCCGAGCCGGCGCCTTCCTGTACAGGACAAGCGAGCGCGCGGAGCCTTTGGGCGGAGGCAGCAACGCTCAAGCGACGATTGACGCGCTCCGCGGTGCCGATATCCCCGGTCATCAGATCCCCAGATCGATGGCCCCCACCAGGGGGATGGTCCGATGCTACGCCCGGCGGATCAGGGCGGCAAAGGAATGCCCGGAAAGAACCTGAACCCGGCCGCCGGATACGGTGAGCCCTTCGGCGCCCGCTCGCCGGCATACGACACCAGCTTCGGCAACTGCCTGGCCGCATCCGCCGGATCCCAGCCGCGGTTGAGGATCATGTCGAGGTAGGTGAATTCCAGCATCGCGCTCGCGCCCCAGTCGACGCTGGTGGAGTAACCCGACACCGGAAAGGCGAGGTTCGCGAGCGAGCTGCCGCCGTCCTGCGCCACCAGGCACGAAGAGAAGTGCACCAGCCGCACGCCCTGCGCATGCTCCATGCAGCCGAGCACCCGCCGCGTGTCGATCAGGTTGCCGCGGATGCTGAGGCCCTCGGGCGTGCCATGGCTCGCCACCACCACGAACGCGGGAGCGGGCAGGTAGAGCAACTGGCGGCACCACGCCTCGAGGCTGTCGGCGTCGTGGAAGTAGCGGTGGCGCACGCGCACCCCGGCGCGGCGCGCGAAGACTTCGCGCAGCATGCTGCCGAAGGAGTACTCGGGTTCCGACAGGGTGTGCTGCCAGTGGGCTTCCAGCACCACCAGCCAGGCGACACCCTGGTCGGTCGCGAGGCGCCGCCCCGACCAGGGACGCCATTCGGCCTCGCCCTGCTTGCGCCACTGTCCCGAGAAGCCGTGCTCGTCGCCATCGAGCTGGAACGCGCCCTCGCCCGCGACATCGCCTTCGCGATAGCGGAAGGAGAGGGCATGGCCCTGGGCGTGGCCCTCGAGGGTTGCGTCGCCGCGATCCCCGTAGGTGCCGCGCACGCCGGCCTCGTCGTGGGTCATGCGCATCGGGCCGAAAGTCGTCTCCCACACGCCGTCGAACCCGCGCTCGCCATCCCAGCGGCGCACGTGCTTGTTGCCCGTGACGCGGTAGTGGCCGATGAAGCGGCCGCTACGCAGCAGCCGGAAGTAGCCGGTGCCGGTATCGAACGCGTCCCGATAGCGGAAGCGCAGTTCGCCGTCCTCGATCTTTCCCTTGAGTCTCCCGTCGCTGGTGCCGTAGCGGTAGCTGCCGGTCCAGCCGCTGCCGCTCGCTTCGAGCCGCATCCGCCCGAAGGAGGTGAACCAGGTGCCGGCGAACGAGGGGGCCAAGCCCCCCTCACTTCACGGGCAGGGCGCCGTTGGCGCTGATCACCTGCGCACCGGCCGGGCCGCGGGAGAACTCGATGAAGCCCGCGACGGCGGGGCTCGGAGGGTCCCTGACCACGAAGTACGACTCGCGGACGAGGCGGTAGGACTTGCGATTCACGGACGCGGGATCGGGTGCGATGCCATTCAGGGAAACCGGGCGGATCCGGCCCTGGCTCTGCTCGACCGCGGTCATCGTCGTCATGCCGATCGCGCCCGGCGTCGCGCCCAGTTCCCGCGCCATGTCGCCGCCTTTCGCCATCACCTTCACGCCGTCCGCCATCCTCAGATCGCGGAGGCAGTCGATATGCGCGCGCACCACCTCCGTGTCGACTTCCGAGTCCGGCCGGGTGCGTGCGGCGATCGCCATCTCCGCACCGCCCAGCGCTTTCCAGCTCGTCGTCAGGCCTTTGTAGACGTCGCAGATCTGCAGGTCGGTGAGGTTCGCGACGGACACGGTGGAATTGACGCCGAAGACGACCGCGACCCGGGCGATCTCGTATACCTTCATGCCGCGGCGGTTGAGATCGTCGATGTCGATGCCATGGCTGGCGAGCGCCACGTCGATCCTGCCATCGGCCAGCGCGGCGATGCGAGCCTTGGTTCCCAGGCCTGCTCCCATCTCGATTCCGACTTTGGGATGCAACTCTCCGAAGGCCTTGGCGAGGGACGCCGCGAGAGGCATCACGCCAGTGGAGCCGTCGATGAGCAGCCTCTCGGGCCCGTGGGCGTTTGCGGCGGCAGCCATCAGGAAGGGCAGGAAAATCGCACCGATCCGACTCGTCAATCGCTTGCGCATGGCGACGCTCCCGGCCTCTCTCGACATGAGAAGTGCCCCACCATACACCCCACCGGGGAGATGCAGCCGACCGCTATCCGCCGCCTCCCGGCTGCGACAGCGCGGCCGTAGGACTCCGCTGACAGCGCGGAAACGGGATGCCGCGTTAAATGGGCTCAGCCTCATCCACTGGAGAGACACATGCACCAATCCCTTCGAGTCATCACCGCTCTTCTGACCGCTGCCTCGTTGGCTTTTGCGGGCGGTACGGCGTTCGCGCAGCCCAAGGGCGGCAAGGACCAAAAGGAGCAGCAGGGCGGCAAGCAGGACAAGGACAAGAAGCCCAAGAAGGTCAAGCACCAGAACGGCAAGAACCTGGTCGGCGACAAGATCAAGAAAAACGGCCAGCACAAGCTCCACGAGAACGGCAAGCACACGGCCTCCGTCGACGTGAAGGACGGCAAGATCACGGGCGTGAAGGTGAAGCACGCCGAAAAGGGCGACGTGCCGGTCAAGAAGTACAAGACCAAGAAGAACCCGATGACGGCTGCGGCGGCAAGCGGCTTCCAGCCGGTGTCGATGATGCTCGCGCAGCAGACGTACCTGGGCGAGACCTGGATCGGCTATTCCTACTACGACGAGTGGGGCGAGGAAGTCATCTACTGGTTCCCGTACGACATGATCTACAACGGCGACACCGGCGCCATCGAATACGTCCCGGTATACGACTGACCTGACCGGACGGCGCCAGTAAAAAAGCCCCGCGGATGACGCGGGGCTTTTTCGTTCCTGCGGTGCCTATGCCGCGGCTTCCTGCGGCTGGGCGAGCGACGCCACGAACTCGTACGCCGGCTCGGTGAGGAAGTCGATGAACTCGTCGCTCGCCACCAGCCGCTCAAGCAGCCACGCCGCCTCGTCGTACCGGAAAGCCGAGGCCCCCGGTGCCGACGAGACCTTGCGCAGCTCCTCCTCCAGGATGCTTCGGAACATCTCCAGCGTCACCTTGCGGCCGTCGTCGAGCCTGCCCTTGGGACTGCGGATCCACTGCCACAGCTGCGTGCGCGAGATCTCCGCGGTGGCGGCGTCCTCCATGAGATTGTTGATCGGCACGCAACCGTTGCCCGCCATCCACGAGCCGATGTATTGCAGGCTCACGTTCACGTTGGTGCGCACGCCCGCCTCGGTGATCGGGCCTTCCGGGCCGAAGGCGAGCAGCTGGGCGGGCTTCACGCAGATGTCTTCGCGCTTCCGCGCAAGCTGGTTCGGCTGCGGCATGACGCGATCGAACACGGCTTTCGCGATCGGAACGAGGCCCGGGTGCGCCACCCACGTGCCGTCAAAGCCGTCGTTCGCCTCGCGCTCCTTGTCGGCGGTGACCTTCGCCATCGCCGCGTCATTCGCCGCCGCGTCGCCCTTGATCGGGATCTGCGCCGCCATGCCGCCCATCGCGAAGGCATTGCGTCGATGGCAGGTCTTCACCAGCAACTGGCAGTACGCGCGCAGGAAGGGGCTGGTCATGGTGACCTGGGCGCGGTCGGCGAGGACGAAGTCGTGGGTGCGGAGCTTCTTGATGCAGCTGAAAATGTAATCCCAGCGGCCGATGTTGAGTCCGACGCAATGTTCGCGCAGCTCATAGAGAATTTCGTCCATCTCGAAGGCGGCG
>JBKJTM010000197.1:0-10601 GCA_046590805.1 Usitatibacter sp. | reverse complement strand
GACCTGCCCCTCGGCGATGTCGCGCACAAGGTGAAGCTGAAGCGCGACATCGCCGAGGGGCAGGTCGTCTCCTGGGACGACGTCGAATACGACGCAGGGTCCGAAGCGGTGAAGCTGAGACGTGAAATGGAGAAATTGTTTGAGGCACGGAGCGATTGACCATGCCGCGATTCTTTCGGGAAAGCCCTCTGTGCTCGTCTGTGTTCGTCTGCGGTTTGCTCGCCTTCGCCCTTGATGCCTCAGCCGAGGTGAAGGCCGGGGACGCGTGGGTACGCGCGACAGTGCCGTCGCAGAAGAGCACCGGCGCGTACGTGACGCTCACCAGCAGCGAGGACGCCAAGGTGGTGGGTGTCAGATCGTCCGCCGCCGCCGCGGTCGAGCTGCACATGTCCTCGATGGACGGCGGCGTGATGCAGATGCGCGCGCTGGATGCGATCGCGCTCCCCGCGGGCAAGGCGGTGGAGTTGAAGCCGGGCGGGACGCACGTGATGCTGATGGGGCTCGCCAAACCCGTGGCGGTGGGCGATTCCTTCCCGCTGGTGTTCATCATCGAGGACAAGCGCGGCAAGCGCAGCCTCCTCGAGGTGCGCGCGGCGGTGCGCCCGATCGGCAGCCGATGAAGCTGCGCACCCGGCTTTCCCAGCGCGGCCGCAGCGCCGCCGCGCGCCCGGGGCTGGTGAACCTGCCGGTGGAGCGCGCCTCGACCGTCACCTTCGCCTCGATCGCGCAGATGGAGGACGTGCAGCGCCGCTTCGACGCCGACGAGGTGGTGCCGACCTACGGCATCGTCAACATGCCGCTGCGCGCCGCCTTCGAGGAGCTGATGGTCGATGTCGAGGGCGGTTATCGCGCGGCGACCTTTCCCTCGGGGCTGGCGGCGCTCGCGGCCGCGATCCTCGCCTGCGTGAAGGCGGGGGACCACCTCCTGGTCACCGACAACTGCTACGGCCCGACGCGCCGGTTTTGCGATCGCACGCTCGCCCGCTTCGGCGTGCGCACCACGTATTTCGATCCGCTCGTGGGCGCCGGCATCGAGGCCCTGATGCGCCCGGACACCCGCGCGGTGTACCTGGAGAATCCCGGCTCGCTCACTTTCGAGGTGCAGGACTTTCCCGCCATCGCGAAGGTCGCGCGCGAGCGCGGCGCGGCAGTGATCCACGACAACACCTGGGCCACGGGCATCTTCTTCCGCTCCTTCGATCACGGCGCCGACCTGGTGGTGCAGGCGGCGACCAAGTATCCCGCTGGCCACTCGGACCTGCTCATCGGCGCGGTGGTGGCGAACGAGAAGTGGTGGCCGGCGCTGCGCGACACCTCGCGCGACCTGGGGCAGCATGCAAGCCCCGACGACATCTTCCTCGCGCTGCGCGGCATGCGAACGCTCGACGTGCGCCTGCGGCAGCACGAGGCGAGCGCGCTCGAGATCGCGCGCAAGCTGCAGGGGCATCCGGCGGTCCGGCGTGTGCTCCATCCCGCGCTCGAGAGCGATCCCGGCCACGCCCTCTGGAAGCGCGACTTCACCGGCTCCACCGGCCTCTTTGGCATCGAGCTGTCACCCCGCCCCAAGAAGAAGGTGGTTCGCTTCATCGAGGGACTCGAGTGCTTCGCGCTGGGTTACAGCTGGGGCGGCTTCGAAAGCCTCGTCTGCCCGGCGAGCCTCGGGCGCTATTCGCGCGCCGCGCGTCCCTGGAATGGCGGCCCGCTGGTTCGCCTGCAGATCGGCCTCGAGGATCCGCAGGACCTCTACGAAGACCTGGTGCGCTCGCTGGACCGTTCGGGCGGATCGTGAACCCCGATCCCGCCGGCGCCGCGCTGGCGACCGCGATCGCCGGCGCGACCGGTACCCCATTCCGCCTGAGGTCGCGGGAAGCCGTCACCGGCGGATGCATCCACACGTCGCTGCGCCTCGCGGGCGAGGACGGCGGCCGGAGCGTCGAGTACTTCGCGAAAGTGAACGAGGCGGCGCTCGCGCCGATGTTCGCCGCCGAGGCCGAGGGGCTCGCCGCGTTACGCTCCGCCGGCGCGGTGGCGGTGCCGGAGGTCGTTGCGCAGGGTGAAGATGGCGAGCGTGCGTGGCTGGTGCTCGAATGGCTCGAGCTCCACAAGCTCGATCCGGCGGGAGGCGCGCGCCTCGGCAAGGCCCTCGCGCAGCAACACCGCGTCGCGCAGCCCCGCTTCGGCTGGGAGCGCGACAACTTCATCGGCGCGAGCCCGCAGCCCAACGGCTGGGAGGACGACTGGCTCGCGTTCTGGCGCGGCCGCAGGATCATGCCGCAGCTGCGCTACGCGGCGAAGAACCGCCTGCCCTCGCGCATGATCGATCGCGGCGAGCGCCTTGCCGCCGATTGCGAGGCATTTTTTTCCGCCCATCGTCCAACCCGCTCACTGCTTCATGGCGATCTCTGGAACGGAAACGCGGGCGCGCTGCCTGACGGAAGGCCCGTCGTCTTCGACCCCGCCGTGTATGTGGGCGATCGCGAGGCCGACATCGCGATGACCGAGCTCTTCGGCGGCTTCCCGCCGGACTTCGGCTCCGCCTATCGCGAGTCGTGGCCGCTGGACGGCGACTATCGCGTGCGGCGCGATTTCTACAATCTTTACCATGTCCTCAATCATGCGAACCTTTTCGCCGGCGACTACGTCCGACAGTCTGAGCAGTCGATCGAGCGCCTGCTGGCGGAGATCCGCTAGCCGCCTCTCGCCTCGCGGGCGTCGACGGAGTAAAGTCGCGCGATGATTTCCCAGGCCACGCCCGCAAGCTCCACCCGCGTGCTCGTCGTCGACGACAACGAGGACGCGGCGGACAGCCTCGCCACCCTGCTGGGGGTGATGGGCTACGAGGTGCGCATCGCCTACGACGGGCCCGAGGCGATCGTCGCCGCCGACGAGTTCAAGCCGGCCGTGGCCCTCCTCGACATCGGGCTGCCCAAGCTCTCGGGCTACGACATCGCCCGCCACGTGCGCGCGCGGCGCGGCACCGAGGTATTGCTGGTGGCGATCACCGGCTGGGGCCAGGAAGAGGACCGTCGGCGCGCGCGCGATGCCGGGTTCGACCACCACTTCACCAAGCCCGCCGATTTCGAGCGCCTGCTGGAGCTGATCGACCAGGAGCTGCGCGACCGCAAGCTCGCGAGTTGAAAAGGGGTCGCTGAGTGCCGCGCATCGCCTTCCGGCCGCTGGCGGAGGCCGATCTCACGCTCCTCTTCAACTGGCTTGCGCGCCCGCACGTGAAGCGCTGGTACGCACCGGAGCCGGGGTCGTTCCTCGAGCTCGCGGCGAAGTACCGGCCGCGGACCGAGCCGGGCAACGCGGTGCGTGCGTTCATCTTCCAGGTCGACGGCGCGGACGCGGGCTACATCCAGAAGTATTCCGTCGAGCCGTTCGCCGAGTATCGCCGCCGCCTCGGGCTGGAGGGCGAGCCGGGGGTGATGGGCATGGACCTCTTCCTCGCCGACGAATGGCGCACCGGCCGCGGCCTGGGCTCTTTCGTGATCCGGCGCTTCACCATCGACGAGGTGCTCGTGGATGCCGCTGTCACCGCGTGCATCGCGGGTCCGCACGAGGGCAACGCCCAGTCGATCCAGGCTTTCGAGCGCGCCGGCTTCAGGCGCTGGAAGGCGGTCGAGAACGAGGACGGGGAGCGCGAATGCGTGTTGCGGCGCGACCGCGACGCGGGCGAATACCGCATCGCCACCATCGATCTCGCCCACGCGGACGCGTGCATCCGGATGCGCCGCGAGATGTACGTGGCGAGCTTCGGCACCGCGGACGGGCTGGAGGAGGAGATGGGCGCGGCCAACGTTTTCTACATCCGGCAGCTGCACGACAAGCTCGCGCAGCTGCCCGAGGGCAACGTGCACCTGTGGCGCGACGGCCGCGTGGTCGGGCAGCTGGAGATGCGCCTTCTCGATGACGACGACGTCGCCTACCTAAGCCTGATCCACGTGGTCCCCGAGTACCGCGGGCATGGCCTCGGCAAGCGCCTTCACCAGCACGCGATGCAGGTGAGCCGCGCGCGCGGCAAGCGGCTGATGCGGCTCTCGGTGAGCCAGCAAAACGCCGCCGCGATGCGCTTCTACAAACGCCTGGGCTGGGTGGTCACCGGCACGCGGCCCAACCGCTTGCCGATGGCGATCATGGAGATTCCGGTCACCCAGCCGTGAAGGTCGTTCACGCCTTGGGGCGCGGCGGGCGCGGGTACTCCACCATCTTCCCGGCCTGCTGCTCGAAGCGGTCGCGGCGCGCGAGCAGGCGTTCCTGGCGGCGCGTGATGAGCGGGAAGTGGCGGCGTTCGGTGAGCAGGTCGTGCGCCTCCCAGCAGGACCTGGCGGCTGTCACCCATTTCGCCGTATCGAGGCGGCGCATGTCGTAGGGCTGCGAGTAGCTGCGCAAGGTCTTGTGGCCGCGCTTGTTCGAGTACTCGTGGAAATAGGAAAGGGTGAGCTCGCGCAGCGTCCTGTAGATGGGGTCGCGGTAGCGCAGGGGCGCGCCGTTGGTCTTGGAGATGGCGCCCCAGGCGCCGCCGCGGCGGAACACCGCGATCACGTGGGGATAGTCGCTCAGGTGGCAATCGAGGTGCATGAGCAGCGGCGGATCGCCGTTCACCCACAGCGCCGCCGCCGCGACCATCGCGCCCTCGATGCAGTGGGCGCGCCGCTGCCTCAGCACCTCCCTCACCGACAGCACGGTCTCGCCGCCGAGCTCGTGGTTGCACGGGATCGCGTTGAGGAAGGCCTGGATCCGCTGGGGAGAGGTCAGGCGCGCGAGGATGCGGTGCTCGCGCGGCTCGAGGCCGAGGTCCTCGGCACGGGCGAAACGGCGCGGGTTCATGGCCATGGGGTGCCTCGCGCCTGCCCGGGTCGCGCGGCGGCGACGCTCACGCGCCGCGTGCCGCCCGGAACCGCGACCTCCGCCACGACAACCTCGAGGCCGTAGAGTCGCGACAGATTGCGGGAGGTGAGCACTTCGTCCGACGGCCCCGCCGCGAGCGGGCCGCCGCGCTGCAGCAGCAAGGCCTGGTCGGCGAGCATGAAGGCGTGGTCGGGCTCGTGCGTGCTCAGCAGGATGGCGATGCCGGAATCGCGCAGCCGGGCGAGCTCATCGATCACGCGGGCCTGGTTGCCATAGTCGAGCTGTGCGGTCGGCTCGTCCAGCACGATGCAGCCCGCGTCCGCGGCGAGCGCCCGCGCGATCAGCACCAGCTGCCGCTCGCCGCCGCTCACCGCGCCGAAGGAGCGCTTCGCGAGGTCGGCGATGCCGAGCCTGCCCAGGGCGGCCGCGGCGATCGCCGCGTCCCGTGCCGAGGGCGGCGCGAACCGGCCCAGGTGCGCGATGCGTCCCATCTCGACGATCTCCGCGACGCTGAACTCGAAAACCGCCGGGGAGGCCTGGGGCACGAAAGCCACGCGTCGCGCGATCGCGGCGCGGTCGAGCAGCGCCGCGTCATCCCCGCCGACCGCGACCCGCCCGGCGATCGGCGGCAGGATGCCGATCAGCGTTCGCAGCAGCGTGGTCTTGCCCGCGCCGTTGGGTCCGAGGACGCAAAGCGCCTGCCCGGCGTCGAGGCAGAGGTCGAGGCCGCGACCCACCTCCCGGTTGCCGTGGCCGTAGGCGAGCCCGCGGGCCTCGAGCCTCACGGCTGCCGCCTGGACGCGGCCGCGAGCAGCAGGATGAACGCCGGCGTGCCGACGAGCGCGGTCACGACCCCGGGCGGCACCTCGGTCTGCGCCACCATGCGGCAGAAAGTGTCGACCACCAGCATGAAGCCCGCACCGGTGATCGCCGCGACCGGCAGCACGCGCGCGAATCCGGCGCCGACCAGCAGCCGCGCCGCATGCGGCACCACCAGCCCGACCCAGCCGATGATCCCCGCGATCGCCACCGCCGCCGAGGTGGCGAGCGTCGCCGCCGCGATCACGATGAGGCGCAGGCGATCGACGTCGATGCCGAGTGCCGCCGCCTCGTCGTCGGCAAGCGCGAGGGCGTCGATCCGCCAGCGCAGCAACGCGAGCGGAACGCCCGCGAGCAGCATCAGCGGCAGCGCGAGCGTGAGCTCCGCGCCCTGCGCGCTCGAGAAGCTGCCGAGCAGCCAGAAGGTGATCGCGGGCAACTGGTTGTACGGGTCCGCCACGGTCTTCACGAACGCCACGCCGGCGCTGAGGAGCGCGCCGACCACGACGCCGGTGAGCACGAAGGCGAGCGTCGGATCGGAGCCGCGCACGCGCGAGCCGATGCCGAGCACCATCGCGGCCGCGCCGAGCCCGCCCACGAAAGCCATCCCCTGGATCGCCGCCGCCGGTGCCTGCAGCACGATGCCGATCACCGCGCCGAGCGCGCAGCCGCTGGAGACGCCGAGGATGTCGGGCGAGACGAGCGGATTGCGGAACACACCCTGGTAGGTCGCGCCCGCGGCGCCGAGCGCGGCGCCGACCGCGATCGCCGCCAGGATTCGCGGCCCGCGCACCTCGAGCACCACCGCGCGGGCGTTGGCGGCGACGTCGGCGGAGCCCCCGGAGATCGCCGCCCAGAGGATGCGCGCAACGTCGCCGGGCGGCAGCGGAAAGCTGCCGATCGCGAGGCTCGCGACCATCATCGTCGCAAGCGCGGCGATCGCGAGCGCAAGGGCGATGGGCAGGCGGGCGCGGGTGATGAGCAAGGCGGATTCCGAGGATGCCGGTGCTAAGATTTGCCGATTGTACTCACCCGCATTCCGCGTCTACTCGATGCCATTTCTCCGCTTCGCGATCCTCGCGTGCTGCTGCATCATCGCGGCGCCGCCCGCCGTGCTTGCCGAGGGCGTCCTGCGCCTCGCGACCACCACCAGCACCGAGAACTCCGGCCTGCTGAAGGCGATCCTGCCGAGATTCGAGGCGACCAGCGGACTCAGGGTGCACGTGATCTCGGTCGGCACCGGCAAGGCGATGAAGCTGGGCGAGAACGGCGACGTCGACGTGCTGCTGGTGCATAGCCGTCCGGACGAGGATCGCTTCGTCGCGCAGGGCTTCGGCGCGCAGCGCGCGGACGTGATGTACAACGACTTCGTGATCGTGGGCCCCAAGGACGACCCGGCGCGCGTTCGCGGGCAGCGCGATGTCGTGGAGGCGCTGCGCCGGATCCTCGAAGCGAAGGCGACTTTCGTCTCGCGCGGCGACGACTCGGGCACCGACAGGATGGAGAAGAGCTACTGGGATCTCGTCGGGCGCCGTCCCGAGGGTCGGCAGTACCTCTCGGCCGGCCAGGGCATGGGCGAGGTGCTCACCATGGCCGGAAACCTTTCCGCCTACACGCTCACCGACCGCGCGACCTTCGGCGCTTATCGCCCGCGCACCGCTCTCGATCTCCTCGTCGAGGGCGACAAGCGCATGTTCAATCCGTATGGCGTGATCGCGGTGAATCCGGCGCGCTACCCCGGAGTGAACGCGCGCGGCGCGACCCAGTTCATCGAGTGGATCACCGGGCGCGAGGGGCGGCGCGCGATCGTCGAATTCCGCGTGAGCGGCGAGCAGCTCTTCTTCCCCACGCCGCGCTGAGATGCGGCTCACGGGGCTCCTGGCTGCCGCCCTCCTGCTCGCCGGGCTGGCGCAGGCCGCCGAGCTGCGCGTCGGAGCCACCCACACGCTCGAGGACTCCGGTGTTCTCGCGGCGCTGGTGCCGGCGTTCGAGAGGGCAAGCGGCATCAGGGTGCGAACGCTCGTCGCGGGCACCGGCCAGGTCATGAAGTACGCCGAGGGGGGTGACGTCGACGTGGTCTTCACCCACAGCCGCGCCGATGAGGAGCGGCTGGTGGCACGCGGCATCGGCAAGGCTCGCGCCGAGGTGATGTACAACGATTTCATCATCGCGGGCCCGGCGCTGGACCCTGCGCGCGTGCGAGGGTCGAAGGATGCGGTCGCGGCGCTGCGGCAGATCCGCGCCGCGGGGGCAAAATTCGTCTCCAGAGGCGACGACTCGGGAACCCACCGCAAGGAGCTGCAGCTGTGGGCGGCCGATGGCGGCTTGAAGCCGTGGCCGGGATACCTCGCCGCGGGCCAGGGAGCGGCGCGCACTCTGATGATGGCTCATGAGCTCGATGCCTATGACCTGGTGGACCGTGCGACCCACCGCCAACTCGCGCGGCGCTTCCCGATCGCGATCCTGGTCGAGGCAGACGCACGCCTCCTCAACGAGTACGCGGTGACCACGTTGCGCGGCACGGCGGCGCGGCCGTTGAACGAGCGCGATGGCGAGCGCTTCGCGGCATGGCTCGTCTCGGCCGAGGGGCGCGGGGTGATCGAGGGCTTCCGTGTCGAGGGGCAGCAGGTCTTCCACCTCCGCGGGTCGCGATGACGCTGATGCAGGCGACAGAAGAGGCGTTCCGGCGGCTGTTCGCGGGCGACGCGGAGCTCTGGACGGTGGTCTGGATCTCGCTCAAGGTCTCGCTCACCGCGCTCGCGATCGCCACGCCGCTCGCGGTGGCGCTCGGCTTCTGGGTGGCTTCCAACCGCTTCGCGGGCCGTCGCCTGGTCGTGGTGTCCTTGCAGGCGTTGCTGAGCTTCCCGACCGTGGTGGTGGGCCTCGTGCTCTACCTGCTGCTTTCGCGCAGCGGCCCGCTGGGCCCCTGGCATCTCCTCTTCACGCAGGACGCGATGATCCTGGGACAGGCGATCATCGCCTTCCCGGTGCTGGCGGCATTCACGCTCGCGGCGGTGCAGGGCGCGGACCCGCGGCTGCGGGAGACAGCGGTGTCCCTCGGGGCCGGCCCGTTGCGCTCGGCGCTCACCACCCTGCACGAGGTGCGTTTCGCGGTGGTGGCGGCGGTGCTGAACGGGTTCGGGCGCGTGATCTCGGAAGTGGGTTGCTCGATGATGGTCGGCGGGAACATCGCCGGATACACCCGCAACATTCCCACCGCGATCGCGCTCGAGACCAGCAAGGGCGACTTCGCGCAGGGCATCGCGCTGGGCGCGGTGCTGATGGCGTTCGCGCTCGGGGTGACGGCGCTGCTCGCGCTGGTGCAGGGAGGCCAGAAGTGAGCGCGCTCCTCGAGGTGGGCGCGATCGTCAAGCGTTTCGGCGCCAAGATGCTGCTGGACACGGGTCCCCTCGCGCTCAACGCCGGCGACCTGATCGTGCTCACCGGCGACAACGGCAGCGGCAAGACGACCCTTCTCAAGATCATCGCGGGGCTGGAGCGCGCCGACCGGATGAGCCTCGCCTTCGATGGCCTGCGCGCGAGCGAGCGCGACTATCCCGCGGCGCTGCGGCGCCGCATCGTCTATGTGCACCAGCATCCGTATCTCTTCTCCAGCTCCATCGCCGCGAACATCCGCTACGGGTTGCGCATGCGCGCGCTCGACGCGCCGGAGCGCGAGCGGCGGGTGAACGAAGCGATCGCGTGGGCCGGCATGGAAGAGCTGGGAGCCGTTCCGCCGCAGCGCCTGTCCGGTGGCGAGAAGCAGCGCGTGGCGCTCGCGCGCGCCAAGGTCCTGGAGCCGCGCGTGATGCTGGTGGACGAGCCGACCGCGAGCCTCGACGCCCAGGCGCGCGCGCAGGTGATCGCGTTGCTGCGCAAGACCGCGACCGGCGAGAACTGCGTGCTGGTCGCCTGCCACGATCGTGAGCTGATCGAGCTCGAGGGCGCCCGCCGCTGGCACCTCGAGGGCGGGCGGATCGCCCCGGAGTAGCCCGGGGGCGGGACGTTACTTCTTCGCCGCCGCGACGATCTTCTGCAGCTCGCCCGACTGGGCCATCTCTTTAATGATGTCGCAGCCGCCGACGAACTCCCCGTTCACGTAAAGCTGCGGGATGGTCGGCCAGTTGGCGTACTGCTTGATGCCCTCGCGGATCTCGGGGTTCTGCAGCACGTCCACGGTGAAGACGTCCTGCGCGCCGCTCAGCTTGAGGAGCTGCGTGGCGGTGGCCGAGAAGCCGCACTGCGGGAACTGCGGCGAGCCCTTCATGTAAAGCACGATCGGGTGGCCTTCGACCTGCTGGCGGATGGTGTCCTGGACGCTCATTCGAATTCTCCTGTCATTTTGATACGGCTCTGGCTTGCGCACCCCGACCGCGAGTTGAGCGGCTTGGGTCCGCTCCAACGAGTCATTGATCTACCGCTGCATTTTACCGCCTGCGACCCTGGGAATGCCTGCCAGGTCCGGCATTGAAACGATGTCCTCGAATCCCGCCGCGGCCAACAATGCCGCCACGGCCTCGCCTTGGTCGTATCCATGTTCGATGAGGACGCGTCCCCCCGGATTCAATAGGGACGCGGCGCCGTCGACGATCGCCCGGATGGAGTCGAGGCCGTCGCCGCTGCCGTCGGTCAGCGCCGCGCGGGGCTCGAAGCGCAGGTCGCCGAGGGCGAGGTGCGGGTCGGCGGTGGCCACATAGGGCGGGTTGCTGACGATCACGTCGAAGTGGCGCCCGGCGACGGGCGCGTACCAGGACCCCTGCAGGAACTCGACCTGCGCGCCGAGCGCCGCCGCGTTGGCGCGCGCGACCTCGAGGGCCTCGCCGCTGGCGTCGGTCGCGATTACTTCCGCATCGGGCTTCTCGCAGGCGAGGCCCTCGAGGTCGCGCGCGCCAACGCGGCGGCGCTCGGCGCGCAGGTCGAGTTCCTGCAGG
>JBKJTM010000075.1:0-4027 GCA_046590805.1 Usitatibacter sp. | reverse complement strand
GCAATTCGAAGGGATCGAGGACGTATACCTGCGGGGACGCGAGGACGACGTGCGCCAGGTGGCCGAGCGCGTGCTCGGGGCGCTGGCCGGCAGCCGCCGCCGCATCGCGATGAAGCCGGTGCGCGAGGAGGCCTCGATCCTGGTCGCGCGCGACCTCTCGCCGGCCGACGTGATCCTCTTCCGCGAGCATCCATTCGCCGCGTTCGTGACCGACCTGGGCGGGGCCACCTCGCACACCGCGATCGTCGCCCGCTCGATGGGCATCCCCGCGATCGTGGCCCTGCACCACTCCCGCAACTTCATTCGCGAGGACGAGCTGATCGTGGTCGACGGCACCCAGGGCGTGGTGATCGTCAATCCCGACAAGGCGGTGCTGGCGGAGTATCGCCTCAAGCAGAACCAGGCGCGGCTCGAGCGCGACAAGCTGAAGCGCCTCAGGACCGCGCCCGCCTCCACGCTCGATGGGACCCCGGTGCAGCTCTACGCGAACATCGAGCTGCCCTCGGACCTGGAGCCGGTAAGGGCGAGTGGTGCCACCGGCATCGGCCTCTTCAGGAGCGAGTTCCTGTTCATGAACCGCCGCGACCAGCCCGACGAGGACGAGCAGTACGAGGCCTACCGGGACGTGGTCGAGGGGATGAAGGGGCTGCCGGTCACCATCCGCACCTTGGACCTGGGTGCCGACAAGAATGCCGAGGGCCAGGAGTACATCGCGGCCAACCCGGCACTCGGGCTGCGCGCCATCCGCTACAGCCTGTCCGAGCCCGAGGTCTTCAACACCCAGCTGCGCGCCATCCTGCGCGCCTCGCGCCATGGCAAGGTGCTGATCCTGATCCCGATGCTAACCACCTGGCACGAGCTCACCCAGTCGATCGCGGCCGTGGCCCGGGCGAAGGAGCAGCTGCGCGACGAGAAGGTGAAGTTCGACGAGTACGTGCCCCTGGGCGGCATGATCGAGGTGCCCGCGGCGGCGATCGCGCTGCCGATGTTCATCCGCAAGCTCGACTTCCTCTCGATCGGCACCAACGACCTCATCCAGTACACGCTCGCCATCGACCGCGCCGACGACCGCGTGGCGCACCTCTACGACCCGCTGCACCCGGCTGTGCTCAACCTGCTGGCGGGAGTGATCCGCACCGCGCAGCAGCACGAGAAGCCGGTGGCGGTGTGCGGCGAGATGGCGGGCGACGTGGAGCTCACGCGCATGCTGCTGGGCTTCGGGCTGCGCAATTTCTCCATGCACCCGGCGCACCTGCTGGCGGTGAAGCAACGCGTGCTCACCACCAGCATCCCCGACATCGCAAGCATCGTGGCGCGCATCCTCAAGACCGACGAGCCGGAGAAGATGCAGGCGTTGATCGAGAAGCTGAACGCCTAGCGCCTATTCAGGCCGCGTCCCGTAAAGGTGCGCGAATAACTATCTCATCATAGGGCGCCCGCACTCCGCCGTCCCTACCGCGTGCCAGCAGATGATTCGCCTCAAGATCCACAACGTCAGTATGGACGTTTTTATAGTCCCGCTTTAGCGCTTGGGAAAGCGCGCGAACTGAAAGCTCGGGGTTCTCGGCCACGTATCGCAGAAGTTCCATGCGCTTGGGCGAAAGCAGGGTTGTTAGCTCCCCGATTGACCCTACCCCTACGGTAGGTTCCGCGTCTTTGCGTTTCTCTGCGTGCCGCCACGCACGCTCAAACCGCTTCAGCGCCTCGGTTGAGGTCATCACTTGCACGAAGATTCTCTTCATTTGTCCCACCTCCAGCCAAATCGCTCGCATTCCATCCGAAAATCCTCGAGCAGACTTTCAATTGTCGAAAACAAGTAGGACTCCTCGATCTCATCCTTTCCGATGTGCCGGTGATCGCCCTTGCCGGCTTCATTGTCGTAGCGCACGAGGTTTTCCCCATTACGACCAAGATGGAGTCGATATTTGATCCCGTGAGGCCTGTCGGCCGAGTGCATCGGCAGCCGCCATAGGACCATCTCAACCACGAGGTTGCCTTGCTGTGCCTTGTAGTGAAACAACAAGACCGCCTTTACCATATGGTGCATCATACCATATAGCACCTAGACCCGTCAGGACACCGCCTCGCGATCGAGCGCCGGGCCGGCGAGACGGACGAACTCGCGGGTGTTCCGGTCGAGCCGGCTGCCGGTCGATACGCCTCGCTGCGAGATCAGCAGCTGGTCACCTGAGCACCACCGGCACCGCGCGCGCGGTCTCGTCGCGGATCACCTCGGTCAGCCGCGCGACCTTCTCCTTCTCGTCCAGCCGCTGCCATGCATTGCCGACGTTGCGCTCCAAGGGGCGGGGCGCCGCGGCGTTGGAGCCGATCACGTGCTGCTGCGAGACGACCTGCCCGGTCTTGAGATCGATGAGCGAGATCATCAGGTAGCTGAAGGGGGCGATGAACCCGGCCTCGGCATCGTTGGTATCGACGCCGCGCGCCATCGTGCCGTGATCGACGTAGAAGCCCACGCCCTCGAGGAAGCCGCTGCCCACGTGGCCGTCGCGCAGGCGCAGCATCGCGCGGCTGCGGTGCTTGGTGACCAGCACCAGGTGCGTCGCCGGGGTCTTGTCGAGGATCGGCTTCACCGCCGCGTAGACGCGCGCGACGCCGTCGCGGCGATCCATCGACTGGTAGGAGGCCTCGTAGAGGTCGGCGCGGCGCGAGTGCAGCAGGATCGGCTGCGAGCCGGGGTTGGCGCGGCGCAGCGCATCGTCGACGGCGATGGTGACCGCCCGGTCGATCGAGTTGTCCGGAAGCTCCACCACCGTGCGCTCGTTCCTGTCGAGGCGGCTGCCGGTGGACATCTCACGCTGCACGATGAGGAGCTTGTCGCCCACCAGCGAGAGCACGGCGTACTTGCGGGAATCCTGCGCGGAAGCCGCGAGCGGGGCTAAAAGCAGCAGGGCGATGGCGATGAGGCGACGCATGGGACCTCCGAGTCCTGAAGCAGGATGGCGATGATATTCGAATCCCAGCCTAAGCCAGGCGAAAACCCCCTGCTGTTTCATCTTGTTACCGCTGGGGGAAAGGAATAGAATTTCCCCGTAGCGCCGATTTGAGCTCAGCTTGCGGGCGCTTAATAAATACGGCTAAAGCGAGTGGCGGCCCCTCAAAACCCGACACGCGCAAACGCCGTCGGGTTTTTTGTTTTATGGACGATCTCGACAGGGGTTCGGTGGGAGCCGCGGTGCCGCAACGTGCGGGCTTCCTCGAGCCTTTGATCCTCAAGGCAGGCAAGACGCTCGCCTCGTACGAGCTCGTCTACGAGACTTACGGCACGCTGAACGCCGACAAGTCCAACGCCGTCCTGGTGTGCCACGCGCTCTCCGGCAGCCACCACGTCGCCGGCTACTACGCCGACGATCCCGGCAAGGTCGGCTGGTGGGACAACATGATCGGGCCGGGAAAGCCCATTGATACCGAGCGCTTCTTCGTGATCGGCGTGAACAACATCGGCGGTTGCCACGGCTCGACCGGGCCCGCCTCCATCGATCGGGCGACCGGGCAGCCGTACGGCGCGAGCTTCCCGCTGGTGACGGTGGAAGACTGGGTCGCTTCCCAGGCGCGCCTGACGGACCGCCTCGGCATCCAGCGCCTGGCGGCAGCCATCGGCGGCTCTCTCGGCGGCATGCAGGCGATGCAGTGGACGCTTTCCTTCCCCGATCGCATCGGCCACGCGCTGGTGGTGGCGGCGGCCTCGCGGCTTTCGACACAGAACATCGCCTTCAACGACGTGGCGCGGCAGGCGATCGTGCAGGACCCGTGCTTCCACGGCGGCAACTTCTATGCGCATGGCGTGATCCCGGCGCGGGGACTCAAGCTCGCGCGCATGCTTGGCCACATCACCTACCTCTCCGAAGACCTGCTGATGGAGAAGTTCGGGCGGGTGCTGAAGCGCGACGAGTACGGCTTCAACTACGACGTGGAGTTCGAGATCGAGTCGTACCTGCGCTACCAGGGCGACAAGTTCGCGCAGGTGTTCGATGCCAACACCTATTTGCTGATGACCAAGGCGCTCGAC
>JBKJTM010000028.1:0-4272 GCA_046590805.1 Usitatibacter sp. | reverse complement strand
ATGCCGTGCTCCTTCGCGAGGTAGTAGGCCGTGGCGAGGCCGTGGCCGCCGCCGCCGACGATCACCACGTCGTAGGCCTTCTTCGGCTGCGGGTCGCGCCACACGCGGCCCCAGTTCCGGTGCCCCGCGAGGCTGCCGCGCACCAGGTTGAAAAGCGAGTATCTCCTCAGGGTCATGACGTCCATTCTGTCAGGCGTCCGGCGATCGACCAATCACCATTTACGATACCTATCGGGTGACGCCCTTCACCGCGATATCCATCTGGGCCTGGGTCCAGAGCCAGTCCTCCTCGAGCTTCGCGATGCGCTCGGCGACTCTCCCGCGCCGCTCGAGCAGCTGCTGGAGCTTCTCGCGGCCCGCCTCTTCGTAGGCTTCGCTCGAGGCCAGCACCGCTTCGGCGGCCTTCGACTCCTCGGCGAGCGCCGCCAGCTCCTGCTCGATCGCGGCCAGCTTCTTCTCGAAGGGGTTGCGCAGCTGCGCGTCGCGCTGGCGCGCCGCAGCCTCCGCGCGACGTTCCTCCTTTCGATTGACGGGCGCTTCCTCGCGGGGGTCGCGCTTGCGCCCGAGGGCGTGGTATTCGCGCGACCACTTCTTGTAGTCGTCGAGGTCGCCTTCGAACGGCGCGAGGCGTCCGTCGGCCACCAGCATCCACTGGTCGGTGGCTGCCTGGAGCAGGTGGCGGTCGTGGGCGACCACGATCAGCGCGCCCTCGAAATCGACCAGCGCCTGGGCGAGCGCTTCGCGCATGTCGATGTCGAGGTGGTTGGTGGGCTCGTCCAGCAGCAGCAGGTTGGGGCGCTGCCAGACGATGAGGGCGAGCGCGAGCCGCGCCTTCTCGCCGCCTGAGAACGTCGCCACGCGCTGGTTCACCTGGTCGGCGCGGATGTCGAAGCCGCCGAGGTAGTTGCGGAACACCTGCTCGCGCTCCCCCGGCGAGAGCTTCTCCAGGTGCCAGAGCGGCGTCTCCTCGACGCGCAGCTGGTCGACCTGGTGCTGCGCGAAATAGCCGATGCGAAGGCCCTGCGCGGTGTGCAGCTCGCCGCCCAGCAGCGGCAGGTCGCCGACGATCGACTTGAGGAGCGTCGATTTTCCCGCGCCGTTCGGTCCCAGCAGCCCGATGGCATCGCCCGGCAACACGCTCCAGTCGATGCCTTCCACCACGGGCTTGCCGCCGTGGCCGACGGTGGCCTCCTCGAGCGAGAAGAGCTGCCGCGGCTTTTCCGCGGGCGGCCGGAAGGCGAAGGTGAAGGGCGAATCGACGTGCGCCGCGGCGATGCGCTCCAGCTTCTCCAGCGCGCGGATGCGGCTTTGCGCCTGGCGCGCCTTGGTCGCCTTGGCGCGGAAGCGGGTGATGAATGCCTCCAGGTGCGCGATGGTCTTCTGCTGCTTGTCGTAGGCCGACTGCTGCAGCGACAGGCGCTCGGCGCGCTGGGTCTCGAACGCGGTGTAGTTGCCGGTGTATTCGTTCAGCTTGCGGTTCTCGACGTGCACGATCTCCTGCGCGACGGCGTCGAGGAACTCGCGGTCGTGGGTGATGAAGACCACCGCGCCCGCGAACGCCTTCAGCCAGTCCTCGAGCCAAAGGACCGCGTCCAGGTCGAGGTGGTTGGTCGGCTCGTCCAGCAGCAGCAGGTCGGCGCGGCGCATCAACGCGCGCGCGAGGTTCAGGCGCATGCGCCAGCCGCCGGAGAAATCGGACACCGCGCGCGCCTGCGCTGCCTCGTCGAAGCCGAGGCCCGCGAGCATCGTCTGCGCCCGTGCGCGGGCCTGGTAGCCGCCGATCTCGCCATAGCGCGCATGCAGGTGGGCGAGCTCTTCGCCCCCATGGCTCTCGCCCGGGGGCGAGGGGGCTTCCTGCACCGCGATCGCCGCTTCGATCTCGCGCAGCTCGACGTCGCCGTCGATCACATATTCCAGCGCCGGCGCCGGCAGCGCGGGTGTCTCCTGCGCCACGTGCGAGATCACCCAGCGCGGGGGCAGGGACACCTCGCCCGAATCGGCGTGCAGCTCGCCGCGCACCAGCGCGAACAGGCTCGACTTGCCGCTGCCGTTAGGCCCGACGAGGCCGACCTTCTGACCGGGATGGACGTTCATCGAGGCGGCGTCGAGGAGCACGCGGGCGCCGCGGCGGAGCGTGATGGCGGAGACGCGAAGCATTTTGAATGGCGTGTTTAAGCGCTATTCCTGCTTGAACATTAGTGTTTATAAACACTATAATTCAGCACGAACAGCGCCTTAAAGCGTTACGGAGGTTAAATGGCTAACAATTTCAAGGAGTTGATGATACCCCAGCTTGACGATGCTTTGGAGACATTTCGTCAAGCTGCATCGAGCCGTAGACCCGTTAGCGGCTGGGTGAAAGCGATCCGCGAAGCCATCGGCATGTCCAAGGCGCAGCTGGCGGAGCGCGTACAGCTGAGTCCATCCACGGTGAACACGCTGGAGCGCAGCGAGGCCCGTGGCTCCATCACGCTCGAAAGCCTCGAGAAGCTCGCGCGCGGGATGGACTGCCGCCTGGTCTATGCGATCGTGCCGAACCGCGAGCGAACACTGGAACAACTGGTTCGTGAGAGGGCCGAGCTCGTCGCGCGCCTGCAGCACTCGCGCGTAGCCCACACCATGCGGCTCGAGGAGCAGGGCCTGGACGAGAGGGCGGACAAGCGCCAGCTGAAACGCATCGTGGATGCGCTCCTCGCGGGAAGCCGGCGCGCGCTGTGGCGTTGAGATCCCGCACGCCGGCGGGCGCCACCGAGCTCGACGCGGACGAGGCCGCGGGACTGATTCCGAAGAGTCTCACCACGCGTGCGCAGCTCGATGAGTACGAATCGGCGAACATCGCCGAGGCCATGGCTTGGACGGCAACCCGGCAGCGCGACGTCCTCGCACAAGGATTCCTCAGGGACCTGCACCGGCGCATGTTCGGCAAGGTATGGCGATGGGCCGGCTCGTTCCGCACCAGCGGCAAGAACATCGGCATCGTGCCTCACGATGTTCCCGTGGCCATGCGGGACCTGGTGGAGGACGCCAGAGCCCAGATCGCCGCAGGCCTCATGCCGGTGGATGAAATAGCCGCGCGCTTCCATCACCGACTGACGCGCATCCATCCGTTCGCCAATGGCAACGGGCGCCACGCACGCCTTGCGACCGACCTCCTGCTCGAGCAGATCGGCGAGCGGCACTTTTCATGGGGCGCGGCGGACCTCACGCACGCCGGACAGGCGCGCGAGCAATACATCGCGGCACTGCGTGCGGCCGACGCAGGCGACCATCGGCCGCTGATGGAATTCCTGCGAAAATGACCCGCTGATGCAACCCCGGAAGCGTCCATGACTGCAGCTGCCGCAACAACACCGATCGCCCGCGAGGCCTTCCGCCGCGAGTTCGTCGAGTTCTCGATCGCGGCCGGGGTGCTGCGTTTCGGGGAATTCAAGACCAAGGCCGGGCGTATCTCCCCGTACTTCTTCAATGCCGGCATGTTCTGCGACGGCGCCACCGTGGGCGAGCTCGGGCGCTACTACGCCCGGGCGGCGCTCGCCTCGGGCATCCGCTACGACGTGATCTTCGGGCCGGCATACAAAGGCATTACGCTCGCGGCGGTGACCGCGGTGGCGCTCGCCGCGCTCGGCCACAACACGCCTTTCTGCTTCAACCGCAAGGAAGCCAAGGACCACGGCGAAGGCGGGAGCATCGTCGGCGCGCCGCTCGCAGGCCGGGCGCTGATCATCGACGACGTGATCACCGACGGCGGCGCCAAGCGCGAGGCGATCGAGCTGATCCGCGCCGCCGGGGCCACCCCCGCGGGGGTGCTGATCGCGCTCGACCGGGAAGAAAAGGGCAAGGGCGAGCTTTCGGCGACCCAGGAAGTCAGCCGGGACTACGGGTTGCCCGTTACTGCGATAGCGACACTCTCGGATATCCTTGCGACTTTGCGGGGCCGCCCGGCGGACCGCGAGCACGTGGAGCGGATCGAGGAGTATCGCCGCCGCTACGGCGTCTGATGCCAACTTTGAGGACCTGGGGAATGAGAATGAAGAAGAGCCTCCTGCTGATCGCCGCCCTTTTCGCCACCCACGCGGGCGCCGCGTACAAGTGCGTGGACGAGAAGGGCAAGACCCACATCGGCGACACGCCTCCGCCGGGCTGCGCCAACGTCCTGATGCACGAGGTGTCGCGCAGCGGCACGATCCTGCGCAGCATCGAGCCGTCGATGACGCCCGAGCAGCAGAAGGCCCGGGAGGAGGGGGCGGCGAAAAGGCTCGAGGCCGACAAGGC
>JBKJTM010000025.1:0-7234 GCA_046590805.1 Usitatibacter sp. | reverse complement strand
TGCGCCGCCTCGAGGCGATGCTCGCGATCGCCGACCGCACCTCGTCGCTCATCATCACCGGCAACGGCGACGTCCTCGAGCCCGAGCATGGCCTGCTCGCCATCGGCAGCGGCGGCGGCTATGCGCAGGCGGCCGCCCTCGCCCTCCTGCAGGCGACCGAGCTCGAGCCGGCGGGGATCGTGAAGCGCTCGCTCTCGATCGCCGGCGACCTGTGCATCTACACCAACCAGAACCACACCATCGAGACGCTGTGAACGCCACGCCCGAGACGCCCCTCCCCGCCCCCGAGCCCGCCTCGATGATGACGCCGCAGGAGATCGTCCGCGAGCTCGACAAGTTCATCGTCGGCCAGGGGGACGCCAAGCGCGCGGTGGCGATCGCGCTGCGCAACCGCTGGCGCCGCGCCCAGGTGCCCGAGCCGCTGCGCACCGAGATCACGCCCAAGAACATCCTCATGATCGGCCCGACGGGTGTGGGCAAGACCGAGATCGCGCGCCGCCTCGCGCGCCTCGTGAACGCGCCCTTCATCAAGGTCGAGGCGACCAAGTTCACCGAGGTGGGTTACGTCGGGCGCGACGACGATTCCATCATCCGCGACCTGGTCGAGATCGCGATCAAGTCGACGCGCGAGCAGGAGATGCTCAGGGTTCGCCCGCGCGCCGAGGATGCGGGCGAGGAGCGCGTGCTGGACGCGCTGCTGCCCGGCGTGCCTTCGGGCGACGCCGCCGACTCGAACGCCACCCGCCAGCGGTTCCGCAAGATGCTGCGCGAGGGCAAGTTGGACGACAAGGAGATCGAGGTCGACCTGCCGCAGGGCGGCTCGGGCATGGAGATCCTCGCCCCGCCCGGCATGGAGGAGCTCACCCAGCAGATCCAGGGGATGTTCGCGAACCTGGGCAACGCGCGCCGCAAGCGGCGCACGCTCAAGATCCGCGAGGCATTGCGCCTGCTCACCGACGAGGAGGCGATGAAGCTGGTGAACGAGGAGGAGATGCGCTTCAAGGCCCTGCGCGCCGTGGAGCAGGACGGGATCGTCTTCCTGGACGAGATCGACAAGATCGCCAGCCGCGGCGAGATGCAGGGCGCGGACGTCTCGCGCCAGGGCGTGCAACGCGACCTGCTGCCGCTGGTCGAGGGGACCGCCGTGACCACCAAGTACGGCATGATCCGCACCGACCACATCCTCTTCATCGCGAGCGGCGCCTTCCACCTCGCCAGGCCGTCGGACCTGATTCCGGAGCTGCAGGGACGGCTGCCGATCCGCGTCGAGCTCGCGAACCTCTCGGTGGAAGACTTCGAGCGCATCCTCACCGCCACCGACGCCTGCCTCACGCGCCAGTACCAGGCGCTCCTCGGCACCGAGGGCGTCGAGCTCGAGTACACCGACAGCGGGGTGCGGCGCCTGGCGGAGATCGCCTTCTCGGTGAACGAGCGCACCGAGAACATCGGCGCCCGGCGGCTCTACACGGTGATGGAGAAGCTCCTCGAGCAGGTCTCCTTCGATTCCGGGCGGAGCGACCGGCGCATCGTGATCGACGCGGCCTACGTCGATGCGCGCCTCGGCAGCCTCGCGCAGAGCGAGGACCTGGCGCGATACGTTCTGTAACGCCGGCGCCCCGGCGGGCGGGCTGCGCGCTGCCTAGGTCCCCGCAGGCTATTACATGCGCGTCTGGCGGCGTGAAGCCGCAGGCTGGCGCATCGTGCTCGACGTGGTGAACCCCGTCGTTCGCGGCTAGAGGCCCAGCTCCTCGTACTGCCGAGTCACGCGCTGCATCGCCTCGAGGATGTTGTCGCCGGTCTTGGCGATGTTCTCCAGCGCCTTCACGCCCGCGCCAGTGCGCTGGATCTCGGCAGTAGCGGAGGCGAGGAACCCGTGCTGCGTCCGCGCCACCTGCACCTGCGAGGCGAGATCGGGCACGTTCTGCGATGCCGAGAGCAGGTCCTCGAGCGTGCCCGCGAGCTCCTCGGTGGCGGCGGCGGCCTCGCGGCCGAGCTCGGCATGGCGCGGGTCCCAGCGGCGCATGAGGATGAGGCGCGGCACGCGCTGCGACAGCACGCAAACGCGCGCGGCCTTGGCCGCGATCGGTCCGAGGCCGGGCTGCTCCGCCGCCGCCGCCCTCGATGCCACCCAGGCCACCTCGTCGGTGCGGTCGGCAAGTCGGCGCACGCCTTCGCGGGTCGGCGGCCGCAGCGCGATCACGCGATATTCCTCCCAAAGGAGGCCCAGCAGCAGGTAGCTTTCGCGCGTCTGCGGCGCCGCGGCGCGGCCGCTCGCGCGCAGCAGGAGGTCGAAATCGCGCACCGCGTCGGCGAGGCCGCGGCGGCTACGCTCGACCATGACACCGTGAGCCGCCTGCGCGTGCAGCTTGGCGACCCGCTCGGCGAGCGCCGCGAGACGCATGCCATCGCCTGCCCGCCGATCATCGGCAGCGCTCGCAGCCGCGGCAGCGGCCATCATCGTCACGCACGCGATCCACGCTGCCCCCCGACGCGCGAGCGGCGCGCTCACGCGGTCATTTCGAAGCCGCGGAGCACGCCCTCGGCGGCGTAGCGCGCGAGAATGTCCTGCAGGAGCGCGGCTCGCTCACCGAGCGCATCGCACGTTTTTCCAAGAGTCGTGCCTGCCGCGAGAAGCGCGAGCGCCTGCCAATCGGAAGCGGGCAGGACACGTGGCCGCGGCTCGAAACCGTGCCGCATCACGAGGACGCGGTCGGCGCCCACGGTGCGCCCGGGCGTGCCATCGCGATCCGGAAGATTCGCCTCCCATATGGCGACGATGGGGTGCGCGGACTCCAGCAGGCGCGCGGACGGATGCAGCGTGAAATGCAGCCTGCCGTAGTCCTCCTCGCGCACGCGGGCGAGCGCTGCGAGGTCGAGCACCGGGGCATCGGCCGCGTGGAAGCTCTCGTGCAACGCCCAATCGAGGCGCGCGACGTCGGCAAGGTAGGCGAGCGCCGCGGACGGGGCATACCCCGCGATGAATGGGGCGAGCTCGCCACCGAAAAGGGCGAGGTCACCGCTGCGCGAGGGATATGCGCGCGCGTAGGCGTCACAGACCGCTTCGAAGAACGCGGTCCCCACCAGGCGACGCACCGTGGGGTAGGCGGCGCCGAGCGCGCCGCGCCAATTGGCGCGGGCATTGCCATGATGGATCGCGAGGCGCGGATCCGCCGGCCGGTCCTCGGCGTAGAGCGCCTCGATGAAGTCGCGCTGCAGCGCGGCGAGCGCGCTCAAGGGACCAACGCCTCGTGGATGGCGGCCGCGCACCGCCCGGCCCGCGCCGCCTCGCTAAGCAGCACGTCGAGCCCGGGCAGGTCGGTGTCCCATTCCACCAGCGTGGGGCGCCGCCCGATCCGCGCCAGGGCGTGCTCGTAAAGGCCCCAGACGTCCTCGCTCACCCGAGCGCCGTGCGTGTCGACCAGTCCCGCCGGGGTCGCCTCGAAGCCCGCGAGATGGAACTCGGCCACGTGGGCGGGATCGATGGCGTCGATGTAGCCGCGCGGATCGAAGCCATGGTTCACCGCGTTGACCCAGACGTTGTTCACGTCGAGCAGGATGCGGCAACCGGAGCGGCGGGCGGCCTCGGCGAGGAACTCCCACTCCGGCATCTGCGCGCATGGGTGCTGCACGTAGGTCGAGATGTTCTCCACCAGCAGCGGGCGCCGCAACCGCTCCTGGACCTGGCCGATGCGTGCCACCACGTGGACAAGCGCCTCCTCGGTGTACGGCAGCGGCAGCAGGTCGTTCGAATGGCGCCGGCCGAAGGACGACCAGCAGAGGTGCTCGGAGACGAGGATCGGCTCGATCCGCCGGACGAGCGCTTCGAGCCGTGCGAGGTGCCCCTCGTCGAGCGGGTCGACGGAACCGAGCGACAGTCCCACGCCGTGCACGCTGAATTCGTAATGCGCGCGAAAGCGCTCCAGCCACGCGAGCGGCTGCCCGCCGGCGCCGAAGAAGTTCTCGGCATGCACCTCAAGGAAGGCGAGCCGCGGCCGCCGGGCGAGGAGCTCGGCGTAGTGCGGCGCGCGAAGCCCGATGCCGGCCGCGGCCGTTGCCGTCGCCGGCATCGGCTACTTGCCGGGAGGCGGCTGCTTCTTGCCGCCGATCTTCTCGCAGGTGCCCTTGGGGACCATCTTCCACTCGTCGGCGGCATTGTCCTTTTTCGCCTTGCCGGCGCAGCTGTGGACGGCCGTGCCGCAGTCGTTCTGGCCGGCCTTGGCGACGCCGTAGCACTTCTCCTTCTCGCCCTTGGCGTCCTGCGCCCCGGCGGCCTGCGCGACGCCCAGGGCCAGGAGACCCGCCACTGCCGAGTTGAGCTTCCGTCGCTTCGAATCCATCGTGGTTCTCCTTGGCCGGGGTGGCTACAGCCGAAATTTTAGCATCGCGGGCGGCGCCCCCCCAGGAGCTGGACGAGTCCCGCGTCGAGGCCCGCTTCGACTCGGCGTGCTCAGCCTCACGCTGCCGAAGAGGCCCGGGGACGAAAATCCCTCGGGCCATTTTTCTTTGCCCCATAATTAGGCCGCCGCTCGAATGGCGTTGGAGCGGACGAATCGCCGCTCAACGCCCCAACTCCCCGCCCTATGCCAATGGCCGCCAAGCTCACCTCAGCGCAAAAGGCCGAGGTCCTCGTCGAGGCCCTCCCCTACATCCAGAAGTTCTACGACCGCACCATCGTCATCAAATACGGCGGCAACGCCATGACCGACGTGGCGCTGCAGGAGGACTTCGCCGAGGACGTGGTGCTGCTGAAGCTGATCGGCATGAACCCGGTGGTGGTGCACGGCGCCGGGCCCCAGATCGGCGCGCTGCTGCAGAAGCTCGGCAAGCAAAGCGAGTTCATCCAGGGCATGCGCGTCACCGACGAGGAGACCCTCGACGTGGTCGAGATGGTCCTGGGCGGCCTCATCAACCAGGACATCGTGACGCTCATCAACAAGGCCGGCGGCAAGGCGGTGGGCCTCACCGGCAAGGACGGCCACTTCATCCATGCGCGCAAGCTCAAGGTCACGAGCAAGGAGAACAAGAAGAAGAAGATCGACGTGGGCCTGGTGGGCGAGGTCGTGCGCATCGACCCCGAGATCATCCACCTGCTCGACTCGCGCGACTTCATCCCGGTGATCGCCCCCATCGGCAGCGACGAGCGCGGCGTGGCCTACAACATCAACGCCGATATCGCCGCCGGCAAGCTCGCGATCACGCTGCAGGCCGAGAAGCTTATGCTGCTCACCAACACCACCGGCGTCCTCGACAAGGAGGGCAAGGTGGTGACCGGACTCACCGCGCAGAAGGTGAAGGAGATGATCGACGACGGCACCATCTCCGGCGGCATGCTCCCCAAGGTGGAATGCGCGCTGGACGCGGTGAGGAACGGCGTGAAGAGCGCGCACATCATCGACGGGCGGGTATCGCACGCGCTGCTGCTCGAGGTGCTCACCAGCTCGGGCGTCGGCACCCTGATCCGCGGCGCCGCCGCGAACCGGGTAAACCACCGCTAGCTACTTGCTGGGAACGAGGCGGGCGGCGAGGGCCACGTGGTCCGATAGCCGCGACCAGCCGGCGCCGACGTGGCGCTGCACGGATTCGATGTCCAGGTCGCGCACGTAGATGCGGTCCAGCGACAACATCGGCATCTGCGCCGGATAGCTCTTCGCGAGCTTGCCCTCGGACTTCTCGAACACCTCGTAGAGCCCGAGCTCCGTCGCGAGGTACTTGCTCGCGTGCTTCTGCCAGTCGTTGAAGTCGCCGGCGACGATGACCGGGCCCTTCTTCGGCACCGCAGCGCGGATGCGGTCGCACATCCACTCGAGCTGGAAGCGGCGGCTGCGCGCCCACAGCCCGAGGTGCACGTTGATGCAGTGGAGCGGCTGCTTCCACCCCTCCACCGTGACCTCGCAATGCAGCAGGCCCCGGCTCTCGACCGGGTGGTGGGAAATGTCGATGTTCTCCCAGGTCGGGATCGGATGGCGGCTCACCACCGCGTTGCCGTGGTGGCCGTGCTGGTAGACGCAGTTCATCCCGTAGACGCAGTGAGCGCCCTCGTGGGTGAGGAACTCGTGCTGCCCGACCTCGGGCCAGGTCACGTGCCGGCGCGCGTTCTTCTCGTGCTTGCCCTGCACCTCCTGGAGGAAGGCGACGTCGGCGCCCAGTACCCGTAGCTTCTCGCGGATGTCGTGCAGCACCAGGCGGCGGTTGAACTGGCTCAACCCCTTGTGGATGTTGTAGGTGACGACGTTGACGGATTGCGGCCTTGCCATCTCAGGTGTGCCCTCGCTCGGGGAGCGCCAGTATGGCGCGCCGGTTGCTCCAGGAAAACACCCGCCGGGCGGCATCGGCCCACGGGAGCCATTCGTATTGCAGGTGCTCCCGCGGCGACAGCGTCACCGCGACGCGCTCGGGCAGCATGAGGCCGAAGACGTGCTCCGTATTGTGCGTCACGCCCGGAGCATATCGATGGCGCCACACGGGATAGATTTCGAAGACGTTCTGCAAGTTCCATGGTCTCAGGTCGTGCCGGGCGGCATCGAGACCGGTCTCCTCGGCGACCTCGCGGATCGCGGTATCGCGGAGCCGCTCACCCTCGTGCTGGCTGCCGGTGACCGATTGCCAGAAGCCGGGGCGGTCGGCGCGCTCGAGCAGCAGGACCTCCAGCGCGCGCGTGTGGATCACGACCAGGGTCGAGACCGGGACCTTGTGCTCGGCCACCCTACGAGCGCGCGAGGGAGACTATCTCGCCCTCGCCCGCGAACCAGGCATGCGGCATGTCGCGCGTGCGATGCCGCGCGACCGGCCGGCCGGCGCTGTCCACGGCGATGATGCCGACGTCGGCGTCGTAGTCGCGGCCAAGGCTGTTCAGCACCTCGCGCATCGCCTCTTCGAGCGAGGCGCCCGCGGCCACCTTCTCCGCGATCGCGCGGGTTGCGAGCGAGCGCATGACGAACTCTCCCGTGCCAGTGGCCGAGGCCGCGACGTGCTCCGAGGCGTAGTTGCCCGCGCCGACGATGGGCGTGTCCCCCACGCGACCGACGAGCTTCATGGTGACGCCGCCGGTGGAGGTGGCGGCCGCGAGCATGCCGCTCGCATCGAGCGCGGCCGCGCCTACGGTGCCGCCGGCATACTCGGGGTGCTCCCTGAGGAAGCGGCGCATGGTGAGCTTGCTGCCGAGCACCTCGTCCAGCCGCCCCTTCTTGTCCTGCCAGTCGGCGCGCCGCGCCAGCGTGACCGGATCGTGGTCGCC
>JBKJTM010000544.1:0-5119 GCA_046590805.1 Usitatibacter sp. | reverse complement strand
CGGTCTTGAGGAGCGCCGGCAGCCGAACCCGCTCGAGCGCGGGCGCGATGTCTTCCGCGGCCTCGATCACTGCGAAGGCGCCCACCGGGAAGCCGCGCTCGGCGAAGAAACGCTTCTCGCGGCGCCGGTCCTGCGCGATCGCGACCACGTTGCCCGCCGGGCGCACGATGGTGCGCGCGGCGACGGCGTCGAGCGCCTCGGCGGGCGCGTTCTCGAACTCGGTGGTCACCGCGGCGCAGGTGCGCGCGAGGGTGTCGAGGGACGCCGCGTCGGTGTAGGCGGTATTGAGGTGGCCGGTGGCGAACTCCGCCGCGGGCGAATGAGGATCGGGATCGAGCACCGTCACGCGGTAGCCCAGGGTGCGCGCGGCCACGGTGAACATGCGCCCGAGCTGGCCTCCCCCGAGGAGACCGAGGGTGGCTCCCGGCAGGATCACAGCACGTCGGGCAATTGCATCGCGGCGGCCTGCTCGCGCAGCTTCTCGCGGTACTCGGCGAGCTTGCGCGTGAGCGCGGCATCGTTGCCCGCCAGCACGCTTACCGCGAACAGCCCCGCGTTGGCCGCGCCCGCCTCGCCGATGGCGAAGGTCGCGACCGGGATGCCCTTGGGCATCTGCACGATCGAATAGAGCGAGTCCTGCCCGGCGAGGTGGCGCGACGGCACCGGCACGCCGAGCACGGGGAGCGTGGTCTTGGAGGCGATCATCCCGGGCAGGTGCGCCGCGCCCCCCGCGCCGGCGATGATGCAGGCGAGCCCGCGCTCGCGGGCACCCTCGGCGTATTCGAACATGGTGTCGGGCGTCCGATGCGCGGAGACCACGCGCGCCTCGAAGGCGACGCCGAAGTCCTTGAGCACGCGCGCGGCATGCTGCATCACGTCCCAGTCGCTCTGGGAGCCCATCACCACGCCGACCAGCGGTTTGTCTTCCATTGTCTTCCAGTCATCGTGCCGGCTTACCGGCACATCCTAAGTCAAAAGCTGGAACGCAGAGGTACGCAGAGGAAAGGCGGAGGCACGCAGAGGAAAAACTCTTGGTCAGTCATCCGTGCCATTGCCGGCAGCCGCGATCAAGCAACAAAAGTCTTTCCTCTGCGCTCCTCCGCTTTTCCTCTGTGTACCTCTGCGCTCCTTGCTTTGGTTCAGCTCGCCAGGGCGCGAGCGTCGTCCAGTTGGCCGCGGTAGGCGTCGAAGATGCGCGCGAGCGCCGTCGGCATGTCCACCTTCGGCGCCCAGCCGAGGTCCTTCATGGTGTTGGCGATCGCGGGCACGCGGTTCTGCACATCCTGGTACCCCTTGCCGTAGTACTCGCCGGAGCTCACGTCGAGCAGCTTCACGTTGGCGGCCGTCTCGCGATACTCGGGATAGCGCTTCGCCAGCTCGAGCATCATCTGCGCCAGCTCGCGCACCGAGTAGTTGTTCGACGGGTTGCCCACATTGTAGATCTGGCCGGTCGCGACTCCGCCCCGGTTCTCGATGATGCGCATCAGCGCGTCGATGCCGTCATCGATGTAGGTGAAGGCGCGCTTCTGGCCGCCGCCGTCCACCAGCTTGATCGGCTCGCCGCGCACGATGTGACCGAAGAACTGGGTGATCACGCGCGAGCTGCCTTCCTTGGCGGTGTGGATCGAATCGAGGCCGGCGCCGATCCAGTTGAACGGGCGGAAGAGCGTGAAGTCGAGCTGGCCCATCGAGCCGTAGGCGTAGATCACGCGATCCATGAGCTGCTTCGAGCACGAGTAGATCCAGCGCTGCTTGTCGATCGGCCCCAGCACCAGGTTGGACGCGTACGGATCGAATTCCGCGTCGCCGCACATGCCGTACACCTCCGAAGTGGACGGGAAGAGCACGCGCTTGCCGTACTTCACGCAGCTCCTCACGATCGGCAGGTTCGCCTCGAAGTCGAGCTCGAACACCTTGAGGGGCTCGCGCACGTAGGTCGCGGGCGTGGCGATCGCCACCAGCGGCAGGATCACGTCGCACTTGCGGACGTGGTATTCGATCCACTCGCGGTTGATGGTGATGTCGCCCTCGAAGAAGTGGAAGCGCGGGTTCTTCATCAGGTCGACGAGGCGGTCGGAGCCCATGTCCATCCCGTACACGTCCCAGTCGGTGTCGGCGAGGATGCGCTTGGAGAGGTGGTGGCCGATGAAGCCGTTCACGCCGAGGATGCAGATCTTTTTCATGGTTCAGCCTGGAGGATGTCGAGGCGGCGCCCGTCGCCGCAGCCCGCGTAGAGCATGCCGTGCGCGTCGATCGCGATGCCGGGCGGCGCCGTGTCCTGCGTGAGGCGCGTCTTCAGCACGCGCACGGTGGATCCCCGGAAGGTCGTGAACGCTCCCGGGTAGGGCGGCGCCACCGCGCGCACCAGATTGTGGATCTCGAGCGCGCTCGCGCCCCAGTCGATGCGGCCGTCTTCCGGCTTGCGGCCGCCGAAGTAGCTGCCCTGGGAGAGGTCTTGCGGCGTGAGTTGCGCGGTGCCCGCGACGAGGCGCGGCAGCGAGCGGTGGAGCACCAGCTCCGCGGCGACCGTCACCTTGCGGAAGACGTCGAGCGCCACGTCGTCGGGCAGGATCGGCACCGCCATCCGGTCCACGATCCGCCCCGCATCGGGCTTTGCCACCATCTCGTGCAGCGTCGCTCCCGTCTCGCGCTCGCCGCGCAGGATGGCCCAGTTCACCGGCACCCGCCCACGATACTTGGGAAGGAGCGAGCCGTGCATGTTGAAGGCGCCGCGGCGTGCCACCGCGAGGAGCGACGCCGGAAGCATGTGGCGATAGTAGAACGAGAAGACGAACTCAGGGGCGAGCGCGGCAAGGCGCTGCGTGAAGTCGGGCGCCGCGGGATCGTCCGGCGTGGCGACCTCGATGCCATGCTCCCGCGCCAGGCGCTCGACGCTCGCGAACCAGATGTTCTCCCGCGGGTCGTCGGCGTGCGTCACCACCAGCTTCACGTCGATGCCCTGGGCGAGCAGCACCGCGAGGCAGCGCACGCCCACGTCGTGGTAGGCGAAGGCGATGGCGCTCGCGCTCATGCGTCCTTTTGCTCCAGGATCGCCTGGATCAGGTAGCGCGGGCGTTCACGCACCTGCTGGTAGATGCGACCCACGTATTCGCCGATGAGCCCCATGCCGAACAGCATCACGCCGATGAGGAAGAAGGCGAGGATGTCGCGGTCCCAGATCACCAGCAGGCCGTCGCCCTCGCCGAGCGCGATGCGCTTGGCGATCACCGTGACGTAGACGCCGAGCGAGATCAGCGAGACGAAGATGCCGAAGAGCGAGAAGACCTGCAGCGGCAGCACCGAGAATCCGGTGACCAGGTCGAAGTTGAGCCGCACCAGCTTGTAGAGCGTGTACTTGGACTCGCCGGCGAAGCGCTCCTCGTGTTCCACCTCCACCTCCGTCGGGTTGTGCGAGAACGAGTAGGCGAGGGCGGGAATATAGGTGCTCACCTCGTTCGAGGCGCGGATGGCGTCGATGATCGGGCGGTCGTAGGCGCGCAGCATGCAGCCCTGGTCGGTCATGTGGATGCGGGTGATGCGCTCGCGCACGCGGTTCATCGCCTTCGAGGCCCATCGCCGCCACGCGGCGTCCTGGCGCATGCGGCGAATGGAGCCCACGTAGTCGTGGCCTTCGTCCATCTTCGCGAGGAGCTTCGCGATCTCCTCCGGGGGATTCTGAAGGTCTGCGTCCAGCGTCACCACACGCTCGCCGCGGCAGTACTCGAAGCCCGCCATGATCGCCATGTGCTGCCCGAAGTTGCCGTTGAAGAGGATCACTCGGGTGACTTCGGGGCGCTTCTGGAACTGCTCGCGCAGCAGCGCCACCGACCGGTCGAGGCTGCCGTCGTTCACGAAGATCACTTCGTAGGCGCACCCCAGGGCGTCCAAGGCGGGATAGAGCCGCGCGAAGAGCGCGGGCAGGACTCCCTCCTCGTTGTAGACCGGGATGACGACGGACAGCCGCGGCGCAGGCACGGTCAACGCATGTTGCCGAGGAGCGCGGCAGTGGACAGGATCGATGTTGTTTTCAGGGCAACTCTCCTCGGGCTGACGGACTGCGTATGGCTATCTTGAGGGCGGCGCAAACGCGGTCGACATCGCCCTGGCTCATCTCGGGGTACAGAGGCAGGGTGATCGTTTCGCGAGAGATGCGCTCCGATACCGGGAATTGTCCCTCGCGGAAGCCTATCCGGCGGAAATGGGACGCGAGGTGGATCGCCTCGTAGGAGATGCCGATGCCGATGCCCTCGGCGTGCATCGCACGGATCAGCTGCTCGCGGGTGCGCCGCATCGACTCCAGCGGCAGCAGCACCGTGAACATGTTCCAGCTGTGTCCCGGATTGTCGCGCGGCGGCAGTCGCTCGGGGGTGAGGAGTTCGTCGCCGTCGAGGCGCTCGAAGTAATGCGCGGCCAGCCGTGCGCGCGCCTGGCACCAGCCGGCGAGGTGCGGCATCTGGGCGACGCCCAGCCGCGCCGCGACGTCGGAGAGGTTGAACTTGGCCCCGGGGATCTCGACGTCGCGCGTGCCATCGTCCAGCCGCGAGATGCCGTGGAAGCGCAGCCGCTCGACCGCCTGGACTTCCTTCGGATCGTCGAGGACCAGCGCGCCGCCCTCGATCGAGGTGAGGTTCTTGTTGGGATGGAAGCTGAACGACACCAGGTCGCCGGTCGCGCCCACCGGCTTGCCGCCGGCGGTGGAGCCGATGGCGAGCGCGGCGTCTTCGAGGATGCGGACGCGGTGCTTCGAGCCGAATGCGGCCAGCACCAGGGGATCGATGGGCGCGTTGTAGTGGGTCGGCAGCAGCACTCGCGTCCGCGGCGTGACCGCGGCGTGCGCCGCGCCCATGTCGAGGTTGCGGGTTGCAAGATCGACGTCGACGAACACCGTCGTGGCGCCGGTGCGCTCGATCACGTTGGCGGTGGCGAAGAAGCTCTGCGCGGGCGTGAGCACCTCGTCACCGGGGCCGATGCCGAGCACCTCGAGCGCGATTTGCATCGCCGCGGTGGCCGAGGTCAGCACGCGCACCGGGCGCCCACCGGCGTATTCCGAAAGGGCGCGCTCGAAAGCCGCCACCTGGGGGCCGGTCGCGATCCAGCGGCTGCGCAGCGTGTCGGCGAC
>JBKJTM010000539.1:0-3570 GCA_046590805.1 Usitatibacter sp. | reverse complement strand
TGCCTGAGCTGCCACGGCGTCGACAGGAAGCTGGTCGGCCCGGCGCTCCGCGATGTGGCGGCCCGCTACAAGGGTCAGGCCGGAGCCGAGCGGACCTTGCTCGAAAAGCTGCGGCGCGGCGGCGGCGGCGCATGGGGGCCGCTGCCGATGCCGCCGAACCCGGACCTGTCCGAGGCGGACGCGGCGACGCTGATCCGCTGGATCCTTTCGGGCGCGGGCTAGCGGGCGGCCGGGCGCGTATAATTTTCCGTTGGATTTCCATTCAGCATTTGCCAAGGAGCGAGTCATGAATAGCGGTCGCAGGACAGTGCTTCAGCGCACGGGCGGCATGGCCGTGCTGGCGCTTGCCGGGGCAGCGGGGCTCTTCAAGCCCGTGAGCGCCTGGGCGCAGGGCGCCTGGAACAAGGCGGCCTTTGAGACCAAGTCGGTCAACGACACCGTGAAGGCGATGGGCGGCACCACCGCCACCGAGAGCAAGGACATCGTGATCACGTCGCCGGACATCGCCGAGAACGGCGCAGTGGTGCCGTTCACGATCGCGAGCAAGATTCCCAAGACGGAGCAGGTCGCGCTGCTGGTCGAGAAGAACCCCAATGCGCTGGCGGCTTCGTTCAGCATTCCCGACGGCACGGAGCCTTGGGTGAACACGCGCGTGAAGATGGGCCAGACGTCCAACGTCATTGCGCTGGTGAAGGCCGATGGCAAGTTCTACTACGCCTCCAAGGAAGTCAAAGTGACCCTTGGCGGCTGCGGAGGCTGACATGGTCGCGAAGCGCCGTAAAGGAGAAATAAATGGCTGATCCGATGAAGATTCGCGCGGCGATGGCCGGCGACAAGGTCGAGGTGAGGGTGCTCATGAGCCACGAGATGGAGACCGGCCAGCGCAAGGATGCGAAGGGCGCCTCCATTCCCGCGTGGTTCATCCAGAACGTGACCGCGACCCACAACGGCAAGACCGTGCTTTCGGCGGAGTGGGGCCCGGCGGTGGCCAAGAACCCGTTCCTGTCGTTCCGCTTCGCGGGCGGCAAGCCCGGCGACAAGGTGATCATCACCTGGACCGACAACAAGGGCGACAAGCGCACCGACGAAGCAACGATCGCCTGACCCGGGAGTACTCCATGTTCAAGCACCTCGCAGCCGCATTCCTCGCCGCATTCGCAATGGGGGCCTACGCGGCCCCGGGCGACCCGGTGAAAGTGGTCTATCACATGAACGAGGGAGTGGAGCGCGCGCCGCAGGCGATCCGCAACATCCGCAACCACCTCACCGCCGACCCCAAGGCGAAGATCATCATGGTGGCGCACGCGCAGGGCATCAACTTCCTGATGAAGGACGCCAAGGACGCGAACGGCAATCCGTTCGAGGTCGCGGTGCAGGATCTGGCGTCGAAAGGCGTGGAGGTCCGCGTGTGCGAGTTCACGCTGCAGCAGCGCAACATCGACAGGAAGGCGCTGATCGACGATGTGAAGTACGTGCCGTCCGGCGTGGCCGAGGTGAGCCGTTTGCAGTCGCAGGAAGGCTACGCATACCTTAAGCCGTAACCGGGCGCGGCGCGAGACCGCCATCCGCGACAAAACATAGGAGGAGTCTTGAAGCCGATCCGATGGGGCGCAGCGGCGCTCGTTTTCATTTCCGCCTGGGCCGCCTCGAGCGGCGCGCAGCAGGCACGCTCCACAGCCGACGAGATCCAGCGCTATCGCGACGCGCTCGGAGACGGCAATCCTGCCGAGCTCTGGGAGTTGCGCGGCGCGGCGTTGTGGAACCAAAAGCGGGGCCCGAAGAACACATCGCTCGAGCAATGCGATCTTGGTCTCGGACCCGGCGTCGTGAAGGGCGCCTACGCGCAGCTTCCGCGATATTTCGCCGATACGGACAAGGTGCAGGACACCGAGTCCCGCCTCGTCACCTGCATGGTCACTCTCCAGGGAATCAAGGAAGAGGACGCGAAGAAGAATCCGTTCTCCGCCCCCGCACGCCAGTCGGACATCGAAGCGCTCACGACCTACGTCGCCGGGGAGTCGAGGGGAATGAAGCTTGCCGTGCCGATCCGCCATCCGAAGGAAGTCGCGGCGTATGACGCCGGGGAGCGGCTGTTCCAGCGCCGTGCGGGCCCGTTCGACTTCGCGTGCACGTCCTGCCATTCGGATTCCGGTAAGCGCATCCGGCTGCAGGACCTGCCGAAGCTGACCGACCCGGCGGAGGCGAAGAAGGTGTTCACCACCTGGCCCGCGTATCGCGTGTCGCAAGGCAGCGTGCGCACGATGCAGCACCGGCTCTATGACTGCTATTGGCAGATGCGCCACCCTGAGCTCGATTACGCCTCCGATACCGCGACTGCCCTCATGGTCTACATGGCGAAGTTCGCCAACGGCGGCGAGATGGATGCGCCCGCCATGAAGCGCTAGGAGAAGCGATGAGATACAAGCTGATGAGCTTCACAGCCGCGGTGCTGCTTGCCGGTTGCGCCATGCCCGTCTCGGACACCGAGAGGCATGCGCGCGCCGAGGAGATGTTCAGACAGGGGTTCGCCAATGGGAACCGCGAGATCGCGGCGCGGGTGGAGCGGCAGGATGAACCACAGGCCCTCTGCAGCGGACTCGGCGAGCTGTCGCGTGACACCACCGCGAAGATCGAGGCCTCGCAGCAGACAACGCTCAAGTACCCCGCCGACGGCAGGCTGGTGGGCGATTGGCGCGAGGGCGAGAAGATCGCCCAGGATGGCTGGGGGCTGCGCTTCACCGATACCGGCCAGCCGAACCGAATGTCCGGTGGTGCCTGCTACAACTGCCACCAGCTCGCGCCCCAGGAGCTTTCCTTCGGCACCTTGGGGCCCAGCCTCTATCAGTTCGGCAAGCTGCGCGGCTACACCGACGCCATGCGCAAGTACGCCTACGGCAAGGTCTACAACTCCCAGGCTTTCACCGCCTGCTCCACCATGCCGCGCTTCGGGCATCAGGGCATCCTCACGGAGCAGCAGATCCGGGACGTCGTGGCGCTGCTGATGGATCCGGAATCGCCGGTCAACAAATGACGTCGCGCCCGAACCTTGGATAGCGATGTCATCCCGGTGAAGACCGGGATCCAATGCATGGCCGCGGCGATCATGGCGGCCGTGGTGGCTACGGCAGCGGCGCAGTCGGCCACGTTCACGGTGAAGCACCTCACGCCGGAAGCGGCGCTAAAGGCCGCGCAGGCCGCGATCGCCACATGCCGCAACAACGGCCACCAGGTGGCGGTCGCCATCGTGGACCGCGCGGGGCTCACGCAGGTGCTGCTGCGCGACCGGTTCGCCGGCCCGCACACGCTGGACGTCGCCACCAACAAGGCGTGGTCGGCCGTCACTTTCCGCACCAATACCTCCGAGCTCGAGAAGCTCACGCGTCCCGGCCAATCGATGTCGGGCCTGCGCCAGGTTTCGCGCATGACCGCGATCGGCGGCGGGCAGATGATCCAGGGCGGCGGCTCGCTCTTCGGTGCCATCGGGGTCTCCGGCGCGCCCGGCGGCGAGGCGGACGACGCCTGCGCGGCCGCCGGCATCAAGGCGATCGCCGAGGAGCTCGAGTTCTGAGC
>JBKJTM010000517.1:0-2736 GCA_046590805.1 Usitatibacter sp. | reverse complement strand
ATGAGCGAGCAAAAACCCAGCACCAAGGTTCCTGAGGGCAAGACGCGTTTTTATACTACGCGACAGAAGGCTCCGAACGAAAAAGGGTTTGTCGGCTACGAAACCGTCTGGAAACCGTTCCAGAAGGAAGTCGAATACGAGACGCCGAAGAAGCCTTAGACGTTTGCCTCACGGACCGCACACAAGCCTGCCGTCCTGGTTCGAGACGCTGGACTTGCACCCGAACTTGAGCGATGCCGGCACGACCGAGCCGTTCGCCTTGCGGCAGTTGGCGGTGAGCGAGGAATTGGCGGCGACCTTGACGTTGGTGCAGCTGTCGAGGTAGCTTCCGACCGAGTACCAGGGCGGATTCCAGGTGTCCCGCATGCGGGGGTAATCCAGATAGCATTTCCTCGGCTCGGTCTTGTTCCGGTCTTTGCCCATGTTGTTTTCCTCCCGAGTCATGAAAAATCGCCCGTCCGCATTGTGCCTCCAGGGCAGGTGGGGCGGTCACTCGTCGAGCGGGTAGATCGGCCGGCGAATCTTGCGGTACGTAAACTGGGTCCAGTCGGAAGAGGCCACCCCGACTCCATCGCAAAGCACCGCGCCCTTGGCGATCGGCAGGAACACGGGGCGGTAGTACATGCGCGACTTGAGCAGCAGGTAACGCTGTATCTCCGGCCGGATGCCGACGCTTTCGAACACGCCGCGATCCCAGGGCTCCTGGCTGCGCTCGGTGACGACGATCTGCGCATGGCCGGTATCGAGCACCGCGGTCCTGCCCATGTAGCAGCGCATGCCGGTGAATTGCGGCCCGGTGATGGTGTATTCGCCATCGGTGATATTGCGCACGATGCCGGCCAGCTGCATCGGCTCACCCTGGCGGCCGATGGCGGGCATGTCCACCTTGCCGCCCACCGGCAGCGTGACGCGGTTGCCGATGCCCGCCTCCACCATGCGTGCCACCGCCTCGGGGTCGCGTACCGGCCCCACCGCGATGCCCGTGAGGCCCATGCGAAGCGCCGCCTCGAGGACGTGCATGCTGTCCTGGGTCGCCCCCGAAGCGCAGTTGTCGGCATGGTCGAGCAGCAGCACCGGCCCGCCGCTTTCGTCTCCGATGCGCCTGGCCTCGGCGAGCGCCGCTTCGAGCGGGCGGCCGCGATAGATGAAGTCCTCCTTCTGCCGCCACGCCGTATCGAGGATGGCGTCGCATGCCGCCTGGGCCGCGGCGCGATCGCGGTCGGCAACGACCACCACGCTGATTCCGGCGTCGTGGATGTCCGCGAGCTGGAATCCTCCAAAGGCGCTTGCGGCCAGCATGCCCTCGCGTTCCGCGGCACGGGCCGCCGCGACGAAATCCCGCATCGCGCCTTCGTCGGTGTTCTGGCGGAGCGTATGGGCGAGCAGCGGCCGGTTGCCCCAGGCCATGACGGCCTGGATCTCGCCTTTCAGATGACGCAGCAGGATGCTGCCGGCAAGCTGGCCTGCCTCGTATCCGTCGACGTGCGGATAGGTCTTGTAGCCGGCGATCACGTTGCAGTTGCGCACCATCCGATCGGTGAGGTTCGCGTGCAGGTCGAGCGAGACGGCGATCGGAACATCCGGGGCGATCGTGCGGATACGCTCGAGCAGCGTGCCCTCGCCATCGTCGCTGCGGCCTTCGACCACCATGGCGCCGTGAAGGTCGAGGAGCACCGCGTCGCAACCCTGGCGGACCGCATCGCAGATCATTCCGCAGATGCGGTCATACGCGGCTGCGTCCACGGGCCCGCTGGGGTGGGCCCAGGCCGCGATCGGCGTGACGACCTCGGCGCCTTGCGTTCGCGCCAGGTCGAGGTAGGCGGCCATGGGAACCCGCGTGCCCTCGATCGCTTCGAAGGCTTCGCGCCCGATCGACGGACCGTCGTTGCCGAACGCCGCCCACGGCGTGGGAACCGGCGAAAACGTGTTCGTCTCGTGCTGCATCTGGGCTATCACCCATTTCATGGGATCAATCTTAAACCGTGGATGCAGCCCGTCGCAGCGGCCGTGAGCGCCAAGACTGGTAGGATTTCGCCACAAGGCCAAACGGGAGGGGTAGACATGGAAATCACCAAGCGAGCGGTGGCGGCATTCCTGGCCGCGGGCTTCCTCGCGCTCGACGCGAGCGCCCAGGCATGCACGCACCGCGGCGACCTCGACGCGCGCTTCTGCGACGAGGACCGCAACCTGATCGCCGACACGCCCCGGGACCCGCGGCAGCTGCAGAACCCGGACACCCTGGTCTTCTCGTACACGCCGGTCGAGGATCCCGCGGTCTACGAGAACGTCTTCGATGAGTTCATGGCCCACCTCGGCAAGGTCACCGGCAAGCGCGTGCGCTGGTTCCCGGCCGAGTCGTACGCCGCGCAGGTCGAGGCGCTGCGCTCCGGGCGCCTGCACATCGCCGGGGTCGCCACCGGCCCTACGCCCTACGCGGTGAACCTCGCGGGCTTCGAGCCGCTCGTCTCGATGATGCGCCCCGGTGGCGGCATCGGCTACACGCTGCAGCTCATCACCCACAAGGACAGCTCGATCAAGTCGATCGCGGACCTCAAGGGCAAGCGCGTGGCGCACGTCGCGCCCTCCTCGAATTCCGGCGACCTCGCCCCGCGCGCGCTCTTCGTCTCGAAGGGTGTCACGCCGGGCAAGGACTACGAGATCCTCTACTCGGGCAAGCACGACAATTCCGTGATGGGCGTGGTCAACAAGGACTACGACGCCGCGCCCGTGGCCTCC
>JBKJTM010000455.1:0-3626 GCA_046590805.1 Usitatibacter sp. | reverse complement strand
CCGTGATTGGGCCCCGGCCTACGCCGGGGCGACGAAGCCCACGATCAAGCGACTGCCCGCTCCCCGTCGGCTCGCACCGCGTTGGCGATCGCATCCGCAAGCGATTGAACGTGTGCCCGGTCCTCACCCTCGACCATCACCCGCACCACCGGCTCGGTCCCGGAGGGGCGCAGGAGCACCCGCCCCTTGCCGGCGAGGCTCGCCTCGGCCGCGGCGATCGCCTCGCGGATCGGCGCGGCCTGCAGGTCTGCCTTGGCGGCGAGCCGCACGTTCACCAACACCTGCGGTAGCAGCGCCAGCTCACGCGTGTAGGAGCGCAGCGTCTGCCCGCTCGCGACCAGCGCCGCGAGCACCTGCAGCGCCGAAATGATCGCGTCGCCGGTGCTGTGGCGGTCGAGGCAAAGGAGGTGCCCGGAGTTCTCTCCGCCACACTCCCAGCCGCGCTCGAGGAGCGTCTCCAGCACGTACCGGTCGCCAACCTTGGCGCGCGCGAACGGGATGCCCATCTCCGCGAAGCGCCGTTCGAGGGCGAAGTTGGTCATCAGCGTGCCGGCCACGCCGCCGCGCAGCCGCTGCGACTCGTGCCGGTGCTTCACCATCGCGTAGAGAAGCTGGTCGCCGTCGAAGACGATGCCGTCGTGGTCGGCCATGGCGAGGCGGTCGCCGTCGCCGTCGAACGCGATGCCGAAGTCGGCCTGGTGCTCGATCACCGCCTTCGCCACGGTCTTCGGCGCGGTCGCCCCGCAACCCTCGTTGATGTTGAGCCCGTTGGGCGAGCTGCCGATGGCGATCACCTCCGCGCCCAGCTCCTGGAAGATGCGGATGCCGACGCGATAGTTGGCGCCGTGAGCGCAATCCACCACCAGCTTCAGGCCCCGCAGCGAGCGCTGCTTCGGAAACGTGCCCTTGCAGAACTCCAGGTAGCGCCCCTCGGCGTCGTGCACCCGCTCGGCCTTGCCGAGGCTCGCCGAGGATGCGGGGAGCGTCATCGGAGCGTCGATCAGCGCCTCGATCTCGGACTCCACCGCATCCGGGAGTTTCTTGCCGTCGGCGGAGAAGAACTTGATGCCGTTGTCCTCGAACTGATTGTGGGACGCCGATATCATCACGCCCGCCGAAAGCCGCAATGCGCGTGCGAGGAAGGCGACCGCGGGCGTCGGCATCGGACCCACCAGCAGCGTATCCACGCCGGCGGCGGAAAGCCCGGATTCCAGCGCGGACTCGAGCATGTAGCCGGATATTCGGGTGTCCTTGCCGATCAGCACCGCGGGCCGGTCGCGGTGCGGCGGCGCCACGTCGGCGCGCGACAGGATCTTGCCGGCGCAGTAGCCGAGCTTCATCACGAAGTCAGGGGTGATCGGCGGCTGCCCGACGCGTCCGCGGACGCCGTCGGTGCCAAAGAACTTGCGGTTCATGGATCTTTCTCCGAGATTTGCAGCGCGACCCAGACATTCAGCGCGTCGACGGTTTCACGCACGTCGTGCACGCGCAGCAGGCTGGCGCCATTTTGCGCCGCGAGCAGCGCCGCGGCAACGCTGCCGGCGACGCGCTCGTCCACCGCGCGGCCGCCGGTCAGCTCGGCGATCATGCGCTTGCGCGAAACGCCCACCAGCAGCGGATAGCCGATCGACGCCAGCGCCGGCAATCCGCGGAAGAGCTGCCTGTTGTGCTCGAGAGTCTTGCCGAAGCCAAAGCCGGGATCGAGGGCGATGCGGCTCGCCGCCACGCCCGCGGCCTCGAGCGCCCGTGCGCGAGCCCCCAGGAATGCGCCCACCTCCGCCACCACGTCGTCGTAATGCGGTGCCTGCTGCATCGTCCGCGGCGTGCCCTGCATGTGCATCGCGACCACGCCGACCGCGGCGCCGGCCACCGCCTCGAGGGCGCCCGGCGCCCGGAACGCGTTCACGTCGTTCACCACCGCGCATCCGGCAGCGATCGCCGCGCGCATCACCTCGGGCTTCATGGTGTCGACGGACACCGCGACGCCCTCGCCCACCAGCGCCTCGACCACGGGGATCACCCGGCCCAGCTCCTCGGCCGCATCGACAGGCTCGGCGCCAGGGCGCGTGGACTCGCCGCCGACGTCCACCAGGTCCGCGCCGTCGCTACGCAGCCTGAGTCCCTGCTCGATCGCGCGAGACGTGTCGAAGAACCGCCCGCCGTCGGAGAAGGAATTGGGCGTGACATTCACGATGCCCATCACCAACGGACGGCGATCGGGCCGCTTCGCAAACGAAAAAGGGGTGGCGCGCGGCCACCCCTTCCCGTCCTGCTGCACGGCTGCGGTCAGGTGTTCTCGACCGGCGCGCCGGCGGGCTCGGCACTGCGATTGCCGCTGTCGCCCGGAGGCGGGGTCGCCGAGGGCTTGGCGGCCACCGGCTTGGGCGGACGCGGTGGGCGGCCCGACATGATGTCCTCGATCTGGTGGGCGTCGAGGGTCTCCCACTCGAGCAGCGCCTTGGTCATGACTTCGACCTTCTCGCGGTTCTCCTCAAGGAGCCGGCGCGCGAGCGCGTACTGCTGGTCGATGATGGCGCGCACTTCCTTGTCCACCGTCTTCAATGTCTCTTCGGACATGCTCTGGTGGGTGGTCACCGAGCGGCCGAGGAACACCTCGCCCTCGTTCTCGCCGTAGACCATCGGGCCCAGGGCCTGCGACATGCCCCACTCCGTCACCATGCGGCGCGCCATCTCGGTCGCGCGCTTGAAGTCGTTCGAGGCGCCGGTGGTCATCTGGTTCATGAACAGCTCTTCGGCGATGCGCCCGCCGAACAGGACCGCGATGTTGTTCAGCAGGTAATCGCGGTTGTAGCTGTAGCGGTCCTCGACCGGCAGCTGCATGGTCACGCCCAGCGCCCGGCCGCGCGGGATGATCGTCACCTTGTGGACCGGGTCGGTCTTGGGCAGCAGGCGCGCGACGATGGCGTGGCCGGACTCGTGGTACGCCGTGTTCTTGCGCTCCTCTTCGGGCATCACCATCGAGCGGCGCTCCGCACCCATGATGACCTTGTCCTTGGCGCGCTCGAAGTCGTCCATGTCCACCAGCCGCTTGCTTCCCCGGGCAGCAAACAGCGCCGCTTCGTTCACCAGGTTGGCGAGGTCGGCGCCGGAGAAGCCCGGGGTGCCGCGCGCGATGATCGACGCGTCCACGTCGGGCGCGATCGGGACCTTGCGCATGTGCACCAGCAGGATCTGCTCGCGGCCGCGGATGTCGGGCAGCGGTACGACTACTTGCCTGTCGAAGCGCCCGGGGCGCAGCAGCGCCGGGTCGAGCACGTCGGGGCGGTTGGTCGCCGCGATGACGATGACGCCCGAGGCGCCCTCGAAGCCGTCCATCTCCACCAGCAACTGGTTCAGGGTCTGCTCGCGCTCATCATTGCCGCCGCCGAGCCCAGCGCCCCTGTGGCGGCCCACCGCATCGATCTCGTCGATGAAGATGATGCACGGCGAATTCTCCTTCGCCTGGTTGAACAGGTCGCGGATACGGGCGGGGCCCACGCCCACGAAGATCTCCACGAAGTCGGCACCCGAGATGGAGAAGAAGGGCACGTGGCACTCGCCGGCCAGGGCCCGGGCCAGCAGCGTCTTGCCGCACCCGGGGGGGCCCATGAGCAGGATGCCCTTGG
>JBKJTM010000312.1:0-7243 GCA_046590805.1 Usitatibacter sp. | reverse complement strand
CCTCGGGTGGCTGGAGAAGCGCGGCAACTCGACCAATGTGGCGTCATTCAATGGCGAGGCGACTGTGCGCAGCCATGTGCTCGGGCTCGAGGACGTGCAGCCGACCGCGGCGCAAATGGACGCGATGCGCGAGCTCGTGCGCCGCGAGATGCGAGGCGGCGCCATGGGTGTCGGCAGCGCGCTCATCTACGCGCCCGGAACCTACGCCAAGACCGAGGAGCTGGTCGAGCTCTGCAAGGTGGCGGCGCAGTACGGCGGCATGTACACCTCGCACATCCGCAGCGAGGCGGCGAAGCTGGTGGAAGCGCTCGAGGAGCTGATCCGGATCAGTCGCGAGGCCGGCATTCGCGCGGAGGTTCACCACCTCAAGGCCTCGGGCAAGGGGAGCTGGCATCGCATGGACGAGGCGATCGCGCACGTCGAGCGCGCGCGCGCCGAGGGCCTGCCGGTCACCGCGAACATGTATCTCTACACCGCGAGTTCCACCGGGCTGTCCTCGCGCATCCCGTCCTGGGCCCACAGCGGTGGCAACGAGGCGCTCTACGATCGGCTCGAGGATCCGGTGACTCGCGGACGCATCGCAGCCGAGATGCGCGCCGCCGGCCCCGCCGCGCCCACGCTCTTCACCCGCTTCCGCACCCAGAAGCTGAAGCCGCTCCAGGGAAAGACCTTGGAGGACGTCGCACACGCGCGCGGCCAGGATGAAGTCGACACCACGCTCGACTTGATCCTCGAGGACCGCTCGCGCATCTCGTCGGTGTTCTTCACCATGAGCGAGGCCAACCTGGTGAAGCAGCTGAAGCGCCCGTGGGTGGCGATCAGCTCCGACGGCGCCTCGATGGCGCCGGAAGGCGTGTTCCTGGAGTCATCCACGCACCCACGGCCGTACGGCAACTTCGCGCGCCTCCTCGGCAAGTACGTGCGCGAGGACAAGGTGATCACCCTCGCCGAGGCGATCCATCGCATGACGGGCCTTCCCGCGTCCAACCTGCGCCTCGACCGCCGCGGCCTCCTGAAGGAAGGGAACTTCGCCGACGTGGTGGTGTTCGACCCCGCCACCGTCGCCGACCGCGCCACCTTCGATAACCCGCACCAATACGCCATCGGCATGAAGCACGTGCTGGTGAACGGCACCGCGGTGATCGCCGACGGCGAGCACACCGGCGCCAAGCCCGGCCGCGCCGTCTGGGGCCCCGGAAAGGGACGTCCATGAAGATATTGATCCTCGGCGCCGGCGGCATCGGCGGCTATTTCGGCGGGCGGCTCGCGCAGGCAGGCGCGGATGTCACTTTCCTTGTCCGGCCGCGGCGCCGCGAGCAGCTCGCAGCCCGTGGACTCAAGGTGGAGAGCGTGCTCGGGGACTTCACCCTGCCCGTGAAGACCGTGCTTGCGGAGGAATTGATGCCGGGATACGACCTGGTGCTGTTCACCTGCAAGGCCTACGACCTCGATTCCGCCATGGACGCGATCGCGCCGGCGATGGGTGGTCGCGAAGCGTTGGCAGGAATCGAACAGCCCAGGGCGACGGTGATCCCGATGCTGAACGGCATCGCCCATCTCGCGCGCCTGGACGACCGATTCGGCGCCGCCAACGTGATGGGTGGCACCTGCCAGATCAACGCGATGCTGAAGAAGGACGGCACGGTGCTGCACGCGGACCCGCTGCAGCGCCTCATCTTCGGCGAGCGCGACAAGTCGAAGTCGGCGCGCGCGCAGGCGTTTGCCGACCAACTGGCGAAATCGAAGATCGACTGGAAGCTATCGGACGACATCGAGCAGGACATGTGGGAGAAGATCGTGTTCCTCTCGGCGCTCGCGGCGACTACGTGTCTTTTCCGCGCCAACGTGCGCGAGATCATGGCGGCGAAGGGTGGGGCGCAGGCGATGGAGCGCGCGCTTGCCGCCAACATCGAGCTCGCCGCCCGCGAAGGCCACGCGCCGCGGCCGCAGGCGATCGAGGCGGCGAAGAAGCGCCTCATGGATCCCGAGGGCCTGTGGAGCGCCTCGATGCTGCGCGACATGGAAGGCGGCGGCTCGGTGGAGGCCGACCATATCGTCGGCTGGATGCTCGAGCGCGCGCGCAGGCACGGGCTGGACGACACGGTGCTCTCGCTCGCCTACACCCACCTCAAGGCCTATGAGCAGCGGCGGGAAGCGAAGCGGCTGCTCCCGGGCTGAGCCGTGCCGCGAGCCATTGACGCTCAGAGCTTCCCTCAGCGCTTTTCGCTCGCTTCCATCTCCGCCAGCCGGCCGAGCCATAGCCCCGCCTCGCGGAATGCGGCGCTCGAATGCTCGGCGCGGGCGCGCACGTAGCCGCCCTCGATGGCGGTGAGCACCAGCCCCGCGAAGGAGCGCGCGCGGCGCTTGTCGCGGAACGCGATGTGGCGCGCGATCACCTCGATATAGTCGGCGAAGGCGCCCTGCACCGCGCCGCGCACCGAATCCAGGCCCTCGCCGAGGTCGAGGCTCACGCAGCCCGCGGCGCAGCTCTGGCGGTACTCGAACTGATCGACGCGTTCCTCGAAGCCCCGGAAGAGCTGGCGCATCTTGGCGGCCGGCGACTTGCCGAGACTCAGCCGTTCGTCGATGAACGCGACGACGCGCACGGCGTATGCGGTGAGGGCCTCGGTGGCGACCTGGCGCTTGCCCTCAGGGAAGTAGTGGTACATCGAGCCCTTGGGCACGCCGCTTTCCGCCAGCACCTCGTTGATGCCGACGCCGGAATAGCCGGAGCGCCGCATCAGCACGATCGCCGCCTCGATCATCCGCTCGCGCGGCGCCGCGGTCGCCTTCATTTCAGGCCTCTTGACGCGTGAATTAGACCGGTCTATAGAATCACTTCCCGCCCAGCTGCGCAAGGCCCGCCCATGAACGACGCCGCCCGCTCCGTGCAATCGCAGGTCACCGAAGCCGAATGGGAGCAGCGCGTCGCCCTCGCCGCGTGCTACCGGCTGGTGGCGCACTACCACTGGGACGACCTCATCTTCACCCACATCTCGGCGCGGGTGCCCGGGCCCGAGCACCACTTCCTCATCAACCCGTACGGGATGCTGTTCGGCGAGATCACCGCCTCGAGCCTGGTGAAGGTGGGCCTCGACGGCCACAAGGTCCTCGATTCGCCCTACGAAGTGAATCCCGCCGGGTTCACCATCCACAGCGCCGTCCACGCGGCGCGCGAGGACGCGCAGTGCGTGCTGCATGTGCACAGCGTCAACGGCATCGCGGTGTCGGCGCAGGAGCGCGGCGTGCTGCCGCTCTCGCAGCACTCGATCTTCGTGCTCGCTTCTCTCGCGTACCACGACTACGAGGGCGTGGCCCTGAGCGACGACGAGAAGCCGCGGCTGGTGCGCGACCTGGGCGACAGGAACTTCCTCATGCTGCGCAACCACGGCCTGCTCACCGTCGGCCGCTCGATCGCCGACGCGTTCGTGGCGATGTATTTCTTCGAGACCGCCTGCATGATCCAGGTGCGCGCGCAGGCGGGCGGCGGGCCGCTGGTGGAGATCGGCCAGGCGATCGTGGATGGGGCCGGGGAGCAATGGCGCCGCGTGACGCACGGCTCCGGAGGGGGGCTCGCATGGCCCGCGCTGCTGCGCCGCCTCGACGCGACTGACCCCTCCTACCGCTCCTAGGGCCCCGGTTTGCCCGCGGACTGGTTCCTCTACGTGATCGAGTGCGCCGACGGCAGCCTCTACACCGGCATCGCGCGCGACCCGCATGCGCGCTACGCCGAGCATGCGTCGGGCCTGGGCGCGAAATACACGCGCTCGCATCCTCCCGTGAAGCTCCTCACCGTCGAGCCGCATCCCGACCGCTCGAGCGCGCTCAAGGCGGAGTACGCGTTCAAGCAGCTCCCGGCCGCGGAGAAGCGGCGAAGGACGAGCTGATACGGCGACTTTGCTAGCATCTGCCATGGATTCCCCGGGGATGCGTACTTGAAGGCGGGGCCGATGACTTCACTCGGCGAATTCGACTACATCATCGTCGGCGCGGGCAGCGCCGGCTGCGTGCTCGCCAACCGCCTGACGAAGGACGGCAAGCACAGCGTGCTGCTGGTGGAAGCCGGCGGCAAGGACGACTGGTTCTGGATCGACATCCCGGTCGGCTACCTTTATACGATCGGCAATCCGCGCACCGATTGGTGCTTCCGCACGGAGAGCGAGCCGGGCCTGAATGGCCGCAGCCTGGGCTATGCGCGCGGCAAGGTCCTGGGCGGCTGCTCTTCGATCAACGCGATGGTCTACATGCGCGGGCAGAAGGACGACTACGATCACTGGGCGTCGCTCGGCAATCGCAACTGGTCGTGGAACGAGGTGCTGCCGTACTTCAAGCGCGCCGAGCGTCACTTCGGCGGCGCCAACGAACACCACGGTTGCGATGGAGAGCTGTGCGTCGAGGAGCCGCGCGTGCGCTGGGAGATTCTCGATGCGTGGCGCGATGCGGCGCAGGAGTGCGGCATCCCCAAGGTCGAGGAATTCAATCGCGGCGACAACTTCGGCAACGCCTACTTCCACATGAACCAGAAGGGCGGCGTGCGCTGGAGCGCCAGCAAGGCGTGGCTGCGCGAGGCGCTGAAGCGGCCCAACCTCAAGCTGGTGATGCACGCGCACACCCGCCGCCTGGTCATCGAGGATAAGGACGGCCGCAAGCGCGCGGTGGGCATCGACCTCACCGTCAAAGGCGAGGGCGAGACGTCGGCCAGGGCGCGGCGCGAGGTGATCCTCGCCGCCGGCTCGATCGGCTCGCCGCAGATCCTGCAGCTCTCCGGCATCGGCCCGGCGCGCATCCTCAAGGAGGCGGGGCTTCCGGTGGTGCACGAAAGCCCCGGCGTCGGCGGCAACCTCCACGACCATCTGCAGATCCGCATGGTGTGGAAGGTGAAGGGACCGACGCTGAACGAGCGCGCCAACAGCCTTCTCGGGAAGGCCGCGATGGGCCTCGAGTACCTGTTCTTCAAGACCGGGCCGCTGACGATGCCGCCGTCGCAGCTCGGCGCCTTCGCGAAGAGCGACCCCACGGAGACTTCGCCGGACATCGAGTGGCACGTGCAGCCGCTGTCGCTGGAGAAGTTCGGCGACCCGCTGGACCCGTTCCCCGCGATCACGCCGTCGGTATGCAACCTGCGGCCGACCTCGCGCGGCCACGTGCGCGCCAAATCTCCGGACCCGTTCGCGGCGCCGGAGATCCGCCTCAATTACCTCTCGACGCCCGAAGACCAGGCGGTCGCGGCACGCTCGATGCGCTTTACGCGCCGCATCATGGCGTCGAAGGCCCTGGCCCGATACGCGCCCCAGGAATGGCGGCCGGGTGCCGCGGCCGAGGACGACGCGGCACTGGTGAAGGCCGCCGGGGACCTGGGCACCACGATCTTCCACCCGGTGGGAACCTGCCGGATGGGCGGCGATCCGCTGGCGGTGGTGGACGACCGGCTGCGTGTCCACGGAATCGAAGGGCTGCGCGTTATCGATGCTTCGGTCATGCCGCGGATCACATCTGGTAACACCAATGCGCCCACCTACATGATCGCGGAGCGCGGCGCAGAGTTTATCCTGTCGGAAGCCCCATGAACCTTCGCGCCGCCCTCATCGCCGTGTTCGCAGCCCTCCTCGTCGTTGGAGCGTGGCTCGCGCTGCGCCCGCCGCAGCTGGAGCCGATCCCGGCGATTGTCGACGCCGCGCGGGCGCCCGCTGCGCGCCAGGCGCCGACGGCGGCGAGCGCGCCCGCCGCCGCCAGCGGCCAGGCGAGCCGGCTTCGCGCCGGCATCCCGGTGGTCGCCATGCCGACCCCGGCGCCGACACTCTTCAACGAGTACCTCCGGGCAAAGCAGTACCGGGCGATCTACGACCGGCTCGCCAACTCCCCCGAGGGACAGACCGCCGAGGGCCGCCTCGTCCTCTACGAGATCCTCCGCCAGTGCGCCACCATCACCGACGGGCGCCGGCCGGGCTTCAAGCCCAATCCGCCGAAGCGGGAGGAGTTCGTCAACAGCATCCCGGCGACCGATCCGCAGCGCGAGCAGCGCATCGCCGCCTTCGACCAGTACGCAACCGACTCCTGCGCCGGCTTCGAGGGCGTGACGATGAAGCGGGCCGACCTGATGCAGATGCTGAATGACGCCGCGGCCGCCGGCGACCCGCGGGCGCGCGCGCTCGCGCTGGAGCAGGAGCTGTGGCAGGCGCGGCGCGGCGGGCGCGACGGCGGCGTCACCCTCACCGACGAGCAGATCGCCTCTCTCCGGCAGATCGCGGGCACGCGCGACCCGGAAGCCATCCGGGTGGCGGGCCGCGTGCTCGGCAACTCGTGGCAGGACTACCAGGTCCGCGTCGGCCCCGACCAGCTGCCCATCGAGCAGCGCGCGTTCATGAATGCCTGGCTGGTGCTCTCCTGCGAGTTCGGGGCGCCCTGCGGTGCCGACACGCCGCGCATGCTCCAGGCGTGCGCCCTGCAGGGGCATTGCAACGCGCAGAGCTATCCCGAGCACCTTTATTACTATGGCAGCACGCCGCACGATTCCACGCTGCTCACGCAATACCGCCAAGTCCTCCGCCAGGCGATCGAGACCGGCAACTGGTCGCAGGTCTCGGTGGTGCGCGGCGTGCCCCCCACCGGCAACCGCATGACGTTCGTACCCGGGCCGCGCTAGAGGAAAGCCGGGGACGGACCCCCCCACGGTCCGAATGGAGCATGGGTTGTCGGCCACGTCCGACGGCTGGTGTCATGGCGGCTCGACAGGATGGTGTGCTCCCGGGAGTGCCCATGAGATTGCTGCTCCGCGCCATCCTCAGCACCATCGCCGCCTTCGCGTTGGCATTGCCCACGTTCGCGCAGGTTCTGGACACGCGCGCCGTTCCTACCTATGAGTCGGTCGGCCTCTACTGGACCAACCCGGGCACCACTACCGCGATCGGGTGCGACGTCCAGTTCCGCAAGGTCGGCGATACCGCCTGGACCCAGGGCCTGAAGATGTGGTTCGACGCGCGCAACAACGAATGCCGCGGCAGCCTCGTGTACCTGGCACCCAACACCAACTACGAGGCCCAACTGACGGTGCCGGGCGGGCTGATTCCACCGACCCGGATCGTGCTCTTCAAGACCTGGGCGAACCAGGTTGCGGTCTCCGCGACGGTCACCGTTCCGAGCGGCAATGCCATGCTCAACATCACCCAGGGAGGTAGTGCCCTCGGCGGATACCGTGTCTACCAGGCTGCGGTCGGCGCGGTGCTCGATGGGCAGGACACCGCCC
>JBKJTM010000302.1:0-8605 GCA_046590805.1 Usitatibacter sp. | reverse complement strand
CTGGTGGTGGACCTGCCGCCGGGCACCGGCGACATCCAGCTCACGCTGGCGCAGAAGGTGCCGGTGACCGGCGCCGTCATCGTGACGACTCCCCAGGACATCGCGCTGCTGGACGCGAGGAAGGGCCTCAAGATGTTCGAGAAGGTCGGCATCCCGATCCTCGGCATCGTCGAGAACATGGCGATCCACGTCTGCTCCAACTGCGGGCACGCGGAGCACATCTTCGGCTCCGGCGGCGGCGAGAAGATGTGCAAGGACTACGACGTCGAGTTCCTCGGCTCGCTGCCGCTCGACATCCGCATCCGCGAGCAGGCTGATTCCGGCAAGCCGACGGTGGTCTCGGACCCCGAGGGTGCGATCGCCTCGATCTACCGCGACATCGCCCGCAAGGTGGCGGCGAGGATCGCGCGCCAGGCGGAGGACCGCTCGGGCCTCTTCCCGAAGATCGTCATCCAGAACAACTAGGTCCCATGACCATCAAGAGCGACAAGTGGATCCGCCGGATGGCGCAGGAGCACGCCATGATCGAGCCGTTCGAGGCGGGACAGGTGCGCGAGGTCGACGGCAAGCGCATCGTTTCCTACGGAACCTCGAGCTACGGCTACGACATCCGCGCCTCCGACGAATTCAAGATCTTCACCAACATCAATTCCACCATCGTCGATCCCAAGGCGTTCGACCCCAAGTCGTTCGTCGACTTCAAGGGTCCCGTGTGCATCATCCCGCCAAACTCCTTTGCGCTCGCGAGAACGGTCGAGTATTTCCGCATTCCCAGGAACGTGCTGACCGTGTGTCTCGGGAAATGCGTTACGGCAGATACGCGCGTGGTCGACGCCGAAACCGGCGCTTATCTGCCGATCGCGCAATTTGGCTGGGGGCGCCAGACCCTGGCTCTCAAGGACTGGCGATTGCAGCCCGCGAAGATCTCGGCGTTCCTGCCGCAAGGCGTCAAGCCGGTGTTCGAGTTGCGCACCAAGGCGGGATTGCGGATCAAGGCCACCGCGAATCATCCTTTCCGGCAACTGCACGGCTGGACGGCGCTTTCGGATCTAGGGCCCGGCGACCGCATCGCCGTGGCGAGAAGTATTCCCGTCTTCGGACGTACCCCGATACCGGATTGGGAAGCATCGCTCCTCGGCCTGATGATTTCCGAAGGCTGCTGCAATGTGCCCGGATCGAGCCCGACTTTCACGTCCGAGGATCCCGCGCTGATAGCGCTGCTGAAGCATTCCATGCGGCAAAGCGGCATGGGCGAGGTGACCTTCAACGGCCGCCTGGGCTACCGCTTGGTCAATCGCGCCGGCCGAGGGGGCGTTGCCCGCGCCAACCGTGCGCACGAATGGTTGAAGGGGCTGGGGCTGAACGTAGGCGCGGGGGATAAGTTTGTGCCGCAGTGTGTCTTCACCGCGCCCGAGCCGACCGCGCGCCTCTTCCTGCAGGCATTGTTCGGCGGGGATGGCGGCTTGTACGCGGGTAACGGCGGATTCTTCCTCGAGTATTACTCGAAGTCGCGTCGTCTCGTCGAGGATGTGCGGCATCTTCTGTTGCGCTTCGGCATCTTTTCGCTCATCCGCGAGAAGAAGACCGCAATCGGCACGGATGCCTTCAGGGTGCAAATCACGGACATCGAGCAGATCGGCCGATTCTCCGAATACATCGGGTTCGTGCCGGGCTCGGTCAAGCAACGGCGCCTGGAACATGAGGTGCTGCCGGCAATTCGCGAGCAGGCGGTCGCGCGCGGGAGCAACTTCGACACCTTGCCGTGCGAAGCCTGGCCGCTTCTGGCTGCTGCCGCGGTCCGCTCCGGACAGTCCCTGAATGGCATGGGCATCCACACCCAACCTCGCCAGTCATTGCCGTACTCCACGGTCGAGCGGCTCCTCACGATGACCGGCGATCACGACCTTGTCCCATTGGCCTGGGGACCGGTATGGGATGTGGTCGAATCGATTACGCCCGCGGGCGAGGAAGAGGTCTTCGACCTGACCGTTCCAGGGCCGCACAACTTCCTGGCCAACGACATGGTCGTTCACAACTCCACGTACGCGCGCTGCGGGATCATCGTCAACGTGACGCCCTTCGAGCCCGAGTGGGAGGGCTACGTGACGCTGGAGTTCTCCAACACCACGCCCCTGCCCGCGAAGATCTATGCCAACGAGGGCGTGGCCCAGGTGATCTTCTTCGAGTCCGACGAGGTCTGCGAGACGTCCTACCGCGACCGCGGCGGCAAGTACCAGGGCCAGCAGGGCGTGACCCTTCCGAAGATCTGAGCGGGGAACGAATCGCCTCGCGGCACGACAAAATATTCCCCGGGCGCGCGGATTTTTGCCCTATACTCCAGCGCGTTTTTTCCGCATTTGTAAGGAGGTCACAGAGACCCCGATGCCCAGAACCGCCACGGTAAAGAAGCTCCGCCCGCAACCGGAGTTTCCCCTCGATTCACACCCGGAAGTCAGCCTCGACTTCACGCGCGTCAAGCAATACCTCCAGAAGCACGCCTACAAGAAACCGGTCCTGCTGGTCGATCTCGAGATCGTCCGGGCGAAGACGCGCCGCTTCCGCGCGGCGCTGCCGAAGGTGCGCCCGCACTTCGCCGTCAAGGCGAATCCCGATCCGCGCGTCCTCAAGGTGCTGATGCAGGAAGGCGCCGGCTTCGAGATCGCGTCCATCGCCGAGCTCGATATCCTGCTCGCAATCGGCGTGCCGGCGGCCGAGGTGTTCTATTCCAACCCGATGAAGTCGCGCGCGTTCCTTGCGTACGCTGCCGCCAAGGGCGTGGAGTGGTACGTGGTCGACAGCGCCGAGGAGATCCGCAAGGTCCAGTCGATCAAGGCCGACGCCAAGATGTACATGCGCATCGACGTGCCCAACATCGGCAGCGACTGGCCGCTCGCGGGCAAGTTCGGCGCCCACATGCACGACGTGCCGGAGCTTATCGAGGCCGCGGTGGACTGCAAGGCCGACCTCGCCGGCGTCACCTTCCACGTGGGCTCGCAGTGCCTGAACCCCGAGAACTGGCGGGTCGGCATCGAGCGCGCGAAGAAAGTCTTCGCCTCGATGCGCGCCGTGGGCCTGAGGCCCCGCCTGCTGAACCTCGGCGGCGGCTACCCGGTGCGCCACGTGAAGCCGATCCCCTCCATCGAGACCATTGCCGAGGTGATCAATAAGGAGCTGCGCCATTTCGGTCCCGAGGTGCAACTGATCGCCGAGCCCGGGCGCTACCTGGTCTCCGACGCCGGCTACTTCATCTGCCGCGTCGTCGGCACCGCGACCCGCAACAGCCAGCGCTGGATGTACTGGGACGCGGGCGTCTTCGGGGGCGTGATCGAGACCACCGAGGGCCTGCGCTACAACATTTATACCGACCGCGACGGCGAGCCGGTGTCGTGGAACGTCGCCGGCCCGACCTGCGACTCGGTGGACGTGGTGATGCGAGAAGAGCTCTTTCCCGCGGACCTGCAGGAGAACGACTTCATCTTCATCAAGAACGCCGGCGCGTACACCACCGCGTACGCGAGCAATTTCAACGGCTTCCCATTGCCCGAAGTCGCGACGCTGGGAAGCTAGGCCGGACTGAGTTGGCACAGGACTTCTGGGGGTCGAGCGGGTTCCGGCTTCTCGAGCGGGCAGGCACCGCGCTGCGGCCCACCTCCAGCTGGATCGGCACTTTCATCGATCGTGACGAGCTTCGCCCGCCCGGTGAAGCCGGTCCGCGGGAGCGCGAGCTGCACCAGCGTCTCGGCGCCGATCCGCTCGCGCCCGTCCCTCCGGCGGACCTGGCGAGCGTCGAGGATGCCGATGCGCGCGAGAACTGGACCGAGTTCCTGCGATTCCGGGAGCGGGTGATGGGCGCCGCGAGCCTCGAGGCGTGCTATCGCGATCTCTTTCGCCGCAAGCAGGTGGATCTCGCGCCGCCGTTCGTCGACGCGCTCGCCCAGGCGATCGTGCGCGGCATCCTCGACGGCACCGACGATCCTTATCTCTGCCGCGCGGGCGAGATGTTCTTTCGCCGCCAGCGAATCGCATCCGAGGCGGGCAAGGTGCTCGCAGCCGATGCCGCCACCGTCGAGGTGTTCGCCGAGACCGGGGGCTTCGGCAACGTGGGCCGGCTGCTTCGCCAGCAGAACACTCCGGTGCCCGCGGTGAAGATGGACGTCCTCAACCATGAGAACGCGCAGCTCTACTTCATGCGCGACGAGCTCTACGGTTTCGCGCTCGACCTCGCGCCGGCGGGCGAGGGCGCGGCGGCGCTCGCGCGCTTGCTCGAGCGCTGGATCGCCCACATGGCGGGGGTGGAGGTCGCGATCGCGCCGGTGGCGCGCATCGATGACGAGCGCTGGCGCTGGCACGTGGGGCTGGACGTGGACGCGACGGCGATCCTGAACGCGCTTTACGAGGGCCGGGAAGTGGCGCCCGAGGAGCTCGAGCGCCTGGCGCTCCTCTTCCGGCTGGAGTTTCGCGACCCGGCGGAGGCGATCGCGGACCTGGGGGGGCGCCCGGTGTATCTCGGTCTGGCGTGCCGCCCGGAGCGCACGCTGAAGTTGAAGCCGCAAAACCTGCTCATCAATCTGCCGCTGGCCGGCGCGAATTGAAACCGGGGACCAGGGTCCGTCCCCACGCGCGGGTAGAATCGTGATTCGAACCAAGGAGCTGAAATGAATGCATCGTTGGAGAACACCGGCACGTTCATGCTGAGCAAGGAGATCGACCTGCTCATGTCCGAGCGCGCCAAGCTGCTGCGCGTGGCGGGCGCGGCGGCGCAGTTCGTGGCGGTGATGGAGAGCCGCAACCTGCCGGAGAAAGTGGCCACCGAAGCCGAGATCCTCGCCGAGAGCGTGAACGCGCTTCCCGAGGACACGCTCAAGGACGCGCTCGTCTCGATCTCGACCAGCGCAGGATAGGAAACGAGGAGCGACCATGGACCCCGATGCCTTCAACATGAGCATCCGCAAGTTCCTGAAACACGTCGGCGTGCACTCGCAGCGCGAGATCGAGGCGGCGGTCGAGAAAGCGCGCGCGGCCGGCAAGCTCAAGGGCGACGAGAAGCTGCCGGCGACGATGACGCTGCGCGTGAGCGGGATCGACCTGGAGGTGGTCTTCAAGGACGATATCGAGCTGCGATGAACGACGCGGCCCCCGCAACCTCGGTCACCTATGCCGATATCGAGGCGGCTGCACGGCGTCTCGAAGGCGTCGCCCACCGCACGCCGGTGGCGACCTCGCGCTCGTTCGACGAGCTGGCGCACTGCCACGCATTCTTCAAGTGCGAGAACCTGCAGCGTATGGGCGCCTTCAAGTTCCGCGGCGCCTACAACGCGCTCGCGCAGCTCTCGGCGGCCGAGCGCGAGCGTGGCGTGGTGGCGTTCTCCTCCGGCAACCATGCGCAGGCGGTCGCGCTCGCCGGGCGCCTGCTGGGAATCCCGACGACCATCGTGATGCCGGCCGATGCGCCGGCGGTGAAGGTCGCCGCGACTCGCGGCTATGGCGCGGAAGTGGCGCTCTACGACCGCGCGAAAGGCGAGAACCGCGAGGATGTCGCCGCGCGCATCGCGGCGCAGAAGGGCTCCTCGGTGGTGCCGCCCTTCGACCATGCCGCGGTGATCGCGGGGCAGGGAACCGCGGCCAAGGAGCTGATCGAGGACGTGGGCCCGCTCGACTACCTCTTCGTCTGCACCGGGGGAGCGGGCCTCCTGTCGGGTTGCGCGATCGCGGCCGGGCACCTGTCGCCCGGGATCCGTGTGATCGGCGTCGAGCCCGCCGCGGGCGACGACGCGGCGCGTTCCTTCCGGACCAAGCAGCTGGTGCACATCGACGTGCCGCAGACCATCGCCGACGGCGCGCGCACCCAGGCGCTCGGCAAGCTCACCTTCCCGCTGGTCCTGCGGCACGTGCACGACATCATCACCGTGACCGATGCGCAGCTGGTCGAGGCGATGCGTTTCCTGTGGGAGCGCATGAAGCTCGTGGTCGAGCCCACGGGCGCGCTCGCCACCGCCGGGGTACTGGGCGGCGCGATCGACGTGCGCGGCAAGCGCGTCGGCATCATCCTGTCGGGCGGCAACGTCGACTTGAAGGCCATGGCCGCGCTCTTCGCGTGAGCCCCGTGCCGCACCTCGGTGCGGCAATCCCCCGGCGCGGCAGCCGCGCCCTGAGCCTGCTGGGGCGGGCGATGCTTGCGGCGATCGGATGGAAAGTAGAAGGCGAGGTGCCGAATCTTCCGAAGCTGGTGATCGGCGTGGCACCGCATACCTCCAACTGGGACTTCGTCGTCGGCGTCGCGGCGATGTTCGCGCTCGACCTGCGCATCGAGTTCATCGGCAAGCACACCCTCTTCCGGGGCCCCCTCGGGGTCTTCATGCGCTGGATCGGCGGCATACCGGTGGATCGATCCAACCCGAAGGGGGCCGTCGCCGAGGCTGTCGAGGCGTTCGGTCGCGTGGAGCGTCGCGTGCTCGCGATCGCGCCCGAGGGCACGCGCGCGCGAGGCGCGAGCTTCAAGTCGGGGTTCCTCAGGATCGCGCGCGGGGCGGGCGTGCCGGTGGTGCTCGCGGCACTCGACTACGGCGAGCGCAGCGTGCGCTTCGGGCCCACGTTCGTGCCCGGCGAGGATATCGATGCCGAGCTCGCTCGCGCCGAGGCGCACTTCGCGCCGATCCGCGGCAAGCGGCCGCGGTAGCGCCGCGGCACAACAACGGTGCCGCGATGCACCAACGGAAATCGCCGCGGGATTCGCTCGCTCTCCTAAGTGCTTGATCTACAGCGATCTGCCGAATGGCACGATTGCTGCAAGAGTGAAAACGCCGGCGAGAGCCGGCGTTTCTCCTCCGAGAGCGGTTTGCCCCTCGCCTGACGGCGAGGGGCATTTTTTTTTGTTCTTCCGATATTTGCGGGGAAACGGTTGGAGCCGACGTGGCGGCTGTCATCTCCCGGCCCGGAAACTGCAACCGTGAGCCCTCGGGGCGCCTCTCCCACAGCGCCCACGTCCCCGGAAATCAGTGAAGAACCATTTTTTTGATTCCTACGATATTGCGGGGAAACGGTTGGACACGATCGCCCCGATGGCTCAATCCGCGTAGACCCCTGCTTTCTTGATGATCGGGGCCCACTTGTCGATCTCGGCCTTCAGGTGCTGCTGCAGCGCCTGCGGCGTCTGCCGGTCGGCGCCGTAGGTCACCGCACCCAGGTCGGTGAACTTCTGCTTCACCGCCGGATCGGCGAGCGCTTCCTGCAGCGACTTCACCAGCTTGTCGATCACCGGCTTCGGCGTGCCCTTCGGCGCATACACGCCGTGCCAGATGCCGACCTCGGCGCCCTTCAAACCCTGCTCGGCGAGAGTCGGCACGTCGGGCAGCGACGAGACGCGCTTGTCGGCGGTGACGCCGTAGACCTTCACCTTGCCGCCCTTGATCTGGCCGGTGGTGCTGGTGGTCTGGTCGCACATGATGTCCACCTGGCCGCCGACCAGGTCGTTCATCGCCGGGCCCGTGCCCTTGTAGGGGACGGTCAGCACGTCCGTCTGGATGGCGCTCATGAAGAGCATGCCGCAAAGGTGCGAGGCGGCGCCGATGCCCGCGTTGGCGTAGCTCACCTTGTCCTTGTTCGCCTTCATGTAGGCGATCAGCTCCTTCAGGTCCTTTGCCGGCAGCCCCGGCTTGCCGATGATGGTCATCGGCACCTCGTTCACCAGCCCGATGTACTCGAAGTCGGTGAGCGGGTTGAAGCCGGGATTGCGGTAGAGCGTCGGGATGGTCGCCATGCCGATGTGGTGCAGCAGGAGCATGTAGCCGTCCGGCTTGGCGTTCTTCACCACCTGGCCGCCCAGGATGCCGCCGGCGCTGGGGCGGTTCTCCACCACCACCGTCTGGCCCATCGGCTTGGTCATCGCCTGGGCAAGCACGCGCGCGACGGTGTCCGTCGGGCCGCCCGCAGCGTACGGGACCAGCAGCGTGACTGAGCGCGTCGGGTAGTCCTGGGCCGAAGCGGTGAGGGCCAGGGCGAGCGTGGCACCGGCTAGAGCGAGCTTCTTCAACATTGGATTTCTCCTCGGATTGCGCGATTTTGTACGCCGCGTGGACCGCGGCATGGGAGCGGATGCCTTGCTACTCATCATTATAATCGCCTGCAACATGAACTCTTTGACCCTCGTCATGCCCGCCGCATGAGCCTCGCCGCGCTGCTCGCGGGCCTGCTCGCCCAGTACGCCTACCCGGCGAAGGGCCGCCAGCCGCTGATGGCCTTCTACGGGCGCATGTGCCTGTCCGCGGCCAAGCGCCTCAACGCGGGCGACCGCAACTCCGGAATCCTCGCCTGGGCGGCGCTCATGGGCGCGGTACTCATCCCGGCCGCGTTGCTGACCGCGCTGCTGGCCGCAATTCACGGCGGCCTGGTGTGGTTGCTGGAAGTGGTGGTGCTCTACGCCACGCTTCGCTTCCTCGCCACGACCGGAAGCCTCGCGGCGATCGAGAAGTCGCTGCGCGACGCCAGCCCCGCGGCGGCGGCCGAACGGCTTGCGCAGTGGCGCGGCGAACCGGTTGAAGGCGAGGACCCGGGCGTGATCGCGCGTCTCGCCGCGGAGCATGCGCTTCGCGAAGCCCACCACGGCACC
>JBKJTM010000242.1:0-19701 GCA_046590805.1 Usitatibacter sp. | reverse complement strand
GCGATTTCGCCGAGGGGCTGGGCGGTGCCGAAGCCGTCGACAAGCATCACTCGCAGGGCCGGCTCACGGTGCGCGAGCGCATCGCGGGCCTTTGCGACGCGGGCTCCTTCCAGGAGGTCGGCAAGCTCACCGGCAATGGAACCTACGAGGACGGCAAGCTCGCGAAGGTCACGCCCGCGCCCTATGTGATGGGCCTGGCGAGCATCGACGGACGGCCGGTCGCCGTCGGCGGCGAGGACTTCACGGTTCGCGGCGGTACCAGCTGGGGCAGCGACCGGCGCAAGGGTGGGCAGGGCGGTTTCGTCGAAGATCTCGCGCACGAATATCGCATCCCGCTGGTGAACCTCATCGACGGCGCGGGTGGGACGGTGACTTCTGCCACGCGACGGGGGCACTCCGTGTTCCCGGGCGTGCACGGGTTCGAGCGCTCGGTGGAGCTCATGTCCGAAGTCCCGGTGGTGAGCGCGGTGCTGGGCACGGCGGCCGGCGGTCCCGCAGGGCGCGCGATTCTCTCCCATTGGTCGGTGATGGTGAGGGGCACCAGCCAGGTGTTCGCAGCCGGGCCCCCAGTGGTGGAGCGTTCCCTGGGGCAGAAGCTCACCAAGGAAGAGCTGGGCGGCGCGTCGCTCGCCGTCGACATGGCGGGCACCATCGACAACGCCGCGGAGAGCGAGCAGGAATGCTTCGAGCTCATCCGCCGCTACCTCAGCTACATGCCGCGCAACGTGTGGGAATTGCCGCCGGCGATCGACAACGGCGATCCCGCCGACCGGCGCGAGGAGGGGCTGCTCACCATCGTGCCGCGCGAGCGGCGCCAGCCTTACAACATGCGCAAGCTCCTCGGCATGATCGTCGACCGCGATTCGGTGTTCGAGATCCAGCCGACGTTCGGCCGCGCGGTCATCACCAGCCTCGCGCGCATGAACGGCAAGGTGGTCGGCGTGATCGCCAACAACCCGATGGTCAACGGCGGAGCGATGGACGGGAGAGCCGCGCGCAAGCAGACCCATTTCATCCAGCTCTGCGACACCTTCCATATCCCGATCATCTTCCTGGTGGACGTGCCCGGATTCATGGTGGGGTTGCAGGCCGAGCAGGCGGCCACCCTGCGCGAAGGAATGCGCGCGGTGTATGTCGCCCTGCAGGCGACGGTGCCGATGCTCACCGTGGTGATCCGCAAGTGCTACGGCATGGCCGGCATGGGCACCACCGACAAGAACGGGCTCGACTTCAAGATCGCCTGGCCCTCGGCGGAGTGGGGCTCGCTGCCGGTGGAAGGCGGCGCGGCGGTGGCCTTCCGGCGCGAGATCGCCGCGGCAGCCGATCCCGCCAAGCGCTTGCAGGAGATCGAGGCCGAGCTGCGCACGTTCGCCTCGCCGTTGCTCACGGCAGAAGCGTTCGCGGTGGAGGACGTGATCGATCCGCGCGAGACGCGCGCCTACCTCTGCCGCTTCATCGATGCGATGCAGTCGCGCCTGGCGACGACCGTGGGCGTCAAGGCACGCTCGGGCGTCACGCCCTAAGCGAATCAGGAGGAGTGGCCATGACCTGGCGTCCCGAAGCTGAAGAGATCGCGCGCCGCAGGGCCCTCGCCGAAGCGTGCGGCGGTCCGGAGGCGGTGGAGAAGCAGCACAAGGCGGGCAAGCTGACCATCCGCGAGCGCATCGAGCGCGTCATGGATCCGAAAAGCTTCCGCGAGGTCGGCAAGCTTGCCGGCAAGGCCACTTACCAGGATGGGGTGCTCACGGGGTTCGAGCCCGCTCCCTACGTGATGGGCGTGGGCAAGATCGACGGCAGGCCCGTCGCCATCGGCGGCGAGGACTACACCATCCGCGCGGGCACCGGCTTCGGCAGCGACCGTCGCAAGGGCGGGCAGGGCGGCTTCGTCGAGGATCTCGCGTACGAATACCGCATCCCGCTGGTGAACCTGATCGACGGCACCGGCGGCACCGTGAACACGGTAAGGCGCAAGGGCTATACGGTGGTGCCGGGCTTCGGCCAGGATGGCTTCGAGCGTTCGGCGGATTTGCTGGGGCTGGTGCCGGTGGTCTGCGCCGTCATGGGGACCGTGGCCGGCGGCCCCGCGGGGCGCGCGATGCTCGCCCACTGGACCATCATGGTGCGCGGCAGCAGCCAGATCTTCGCCGCCGGCCCGCCGGTGGTGGAGCGCGCCTTCGGGACGAAGCTCAACAAGGAAGAGTTGGGCGGGGCGCAGGTCGCCGCCGACACCGCCGGCACCATCGAGAACGTGGCCGCGGACGAGGAGGATTGCTTCCGCCAGATCCGGCGATTCCTCTCCTTCATGCCCACCAACGTCTACGAGGCCGCGCCCGTGGTGCGTTGCGACGATCCGGTGGATCGGATGGACGACGCGCTGCTCGATATCGTGCCGCGCAGCGACCGGCAGGCGTACAACATGCGCAAGGTGATCACGATGATCGTCGATCGTGACAGCGCCTTCGAGATCCAGCCGGGCTTCGGCAAGGCCGCCATCACCACGCTCGCCCGCCTGGACGGCTACCCCGTGGGCATCGTGGCCAACAACCCGATGACCGGCGGCATCGTCGACGTGAAGGCGGCGCGCAAGCAGGCGCACTTCATCGAGCTGTGCGACTGCTTCAACATCCCGCTGCTCTTCCTGGTGGACGTGCCGGGGCTGCTCATCGGCCTCGAATCGGAGGCGCAGGGGATCATGCGGGCCGGCATCACCCAGCGCTACCTGCTGGGCCAGGTGGACGTGCCGGTCTTCACCCTGCTGGTGCGCAAGTGCTATGGAGTCGCCGGCGGCAGCACCATCGATCGCAAGGGCCTCAACTTCAAGATCGCCTGGCCCAGCGCCCACTGGGGATCGCTGCCGATCGAGGGTGGCGTGAAGGCGGCCTACCGCAACGAGATCGCCAATGCCGCCGACCCCGCGAAGCGCGAAGCGGAGATCGAAAGCGAGCTGCGCGCGCTCGCTTCGCCTTTCAGGACCGCCGAGGCGTTCGCGGTGGAAGACCTGATCGACCCGCGCGAGACGCGGCCCTACCTCTGCCAGTTCATGGAGGCGCTGCAGCCCCGCCTGCGCTCGCAACTCGGCCCGAAGCTGAAGGCGGGAGTGCGGCCGTGACCCCTGCGCAGCGCCTCGAAGGCACCACCAACCTGGAGACCCACCGATGAGCGCGACAAGGATGGCGGCCTTCGTGGCCGCGGGAATGCTGGCCACGATCGCCCAGGCGGCCGACTGGGCGCCCACCAGGCAAGTGGAGTTCATCGTCGCGGCGGGCCCTGGCGGCGCACTCGACCAGGTGGCGCGCGTGATGAAGCAGGTGTTCGAGGAACAGAAGGTCCTCGGCGACAAGCCCTTCATCGTGGTGAACCGCCCCGGCGGCGCCGGCAAGGTGGCCTTCGACGTGCTCACCGCGCGGCCCGGCGACCCTCATGTCCTGGCGCTCAACACCCACGGCTACCTCGCGAGCTTCATCGGCGGCTCCCTCGACGTATTGCCGCATCGGGACTTCACCTCGCTGGCGGTGCTGCTCGACGAGACGGTCGCGGTGGCGGTGCGTGCGGACTCGCCGCTCACCTCCGCAAAGGATCTCGTGGCCGCGTTGAAGCGCGACCCGGCGAGCCAGCGCATCGCGGTGGCGACCTCAATCGGCAACCACATCCACGTCGGCGTGGCGAAGCCCCTGCGGGCTGCGGGCATCGACATCGGCAGGCTCACCGTCGTCCCGTTCAAGTCATCGGCGGATTCCATCGTGGCGCTGCTGGGTGGGCACCTCGAAGTGGTCGCGTCGACCACGCCGAACATCATTTCGCAATACCAGGCCGGCCGCATCCGCCTGCTCGCGCTCAGCTCCGGGGAGCGCCTGGGTGGCGCCCTGGCCGAGGTACCTACCTGGCGCGAGCAGGGCGTCGACAGCGAGTTCCGCTCTTCGCTCGGCGTCGTCGGCGCCAAGGGCCTCACCCGCGAGCAGGTGGCCTTCTGGGAGAACGCCTTCAAGCGGCTCACGCAAAGCGAGGAGTGGAAGCGCGCGCTGGCACGCACCCAGAGCCAGCCGCACTTCCTCACCCACGCCGATTCGCTCAAATTCTACGAGGCCGAGTACGCCAACATGCGCCCGATGATCGAAGCGATGAAGCTCGGCAAATGACGCCCCCCGCGGCGGCATTCGGCCCCCTCGCGGGCGTGAAGGTGCTGGAGCTCTGCTCCACCATCGCCGGACCTGCGTGCGCCCGGCTGCTCGCCGACTTCGGCGCCGACGTGGTCAAGGTCGAGCCGCCCGCGGGCGACTCGATGCGCAGCATGGGCAAGCACGTTGGCGACGTGTCACTCTACGCGGCCACGCTGCTGCGCAACAAGCGTTCGGTCGCGATCGACATGAAGAAGGAGGAGGGGCGGGCGCTGGTGCGCGCGCTCGCCGACCGCGTCGACCTGCTGGTGGAGAACTTCCGCCCCGGCGTGCTCGAGCGCCTGGGCCTCGGCTACGACGAGCTCGCGAAGACCAATCCGGGACTGGTGATGGTGCGCATCTCCGGCTTCGGCCAGACCGGCCCGTACTCGCAGCGTCCCGGCTATGGCGCGATCTGCGAGGCGCTCGGCGGCGTGCGCCACATGACCGGCGACCCCGACCGGCCGCCGGCGCGGGTGGCGCTCGCCACCACCGACTACCTCAGCGCCGTCTACGCCGCCTTCGGCGCCAGCATGGCGCTCGTCGAGCGCAATCGCTCGGGCAAGGGGCAGGTCGTCGACGTGGCGCTCTACGAAGCCGCGTTCTCGCAGATGGAGGCGTACACCAACGCCTACGAGAAGCTGGGCTACGTGCCGGCGCGCGTCGGGCCCAACCTGCCGACGATGGCGCCCAACAGCCTCTATCCGACCCGCGATGGCGCCTACGTGCTGATCGCCGCGAACAGCGATCCCACCTTCAGGCGGCTGGTGGATGCGATGGGAAGGCCCGGGCTGCTGCAGGACCCGCGCTTCTCCAGCATCCGCGCGCGCGGCGCGAACCTGGAAGCCTGCAACGCCGCGGTCGCCGAGTGGACGCGCCTGCACGACGCAGCACAGGTCGAGCACCTGCTGCTCGCGGCCCAGGTGCCGGTGTCGCGCGTGTACACCATCGCCGACATATACGAGGATCCCCACTACCGGGCGCGCGAGATGCTGGTTCGCGTCCCACATCCCGAGCTCGGCCATACCACCCAGCACGGCGTGGTGCCGAAGTTGTCGCGCACGCCGGGGGCGATCGTGCGCAGCGGGCCGGAGCTGGGCGAGGACACGCGCGCGGTGCTCGCCGCCGAGCTCGGGCTCGACGCCGCGGCGCTCGACCGGCTCGCCGTCGCGGGGGTGATCGTCGAGAGCGCGACCCGCCCGGCGATTGATTCTGCATCGCAGAACGAGGCCTGATTTCCGCCGTGTTTTTTTCGTTGGCGGCCTGTCGGCCGGCTGCCTGGATCCACCGGATCGACGCCCGCAAGGTGATTCTGCATTGCGGAACATCGCTTGCCATGGTGTGACCGTGGCTGGCAGAATGGTTCTGCATTGCAGACATGGCCATGACGACACTCAACCGCAACCAGCTGATCGCCTCCGCCGCCGGCACCCTCGGGGTGCTCGAGATTCTGAGCCTCTCCGATACCGCGCTTGCGCTCGGCGACGTCGCAGCCGCCTCCGGGCGTCCCAAAGGCACCGTGCACCGGATGCTCGCAACCCTGGTGAACACCGGGTTCGTGGCGCACGATCCGGCCACCGGACGCTACCGGCCCACGCTCAAGCTCTGGCGACTGGGTGCGTCCGCCGTCCGCGACCTGGAGCTCACCCGCGTAGCCGTGCCCGCGCTGGAGAAACTGATGGCCGAGGCAGGCGAGACCGTGCACCTCGCGGTGCTCGATCCCTCCGGCGGCATCGTCTATGTCTCCAAGGTCGAGAGCCCGCAGTCGATCCGGGTGCAGACCCGCTTGGGGCAGCTCACGCCCGCGTGGTGCACGGCGACCGGGCGCAGCATGCTCGCCTTCCATCCCGAAGTCGCCGAGCGCGTGCTGGCGGAGAAGCTCGCCTCGCGCACTCCCAAGACCGTGACCGATCCGAAGCGCATCCGCATGGCGCTCGCCGAGGTGCGCGTGAAAGGCTACGCGGTGACGCGCTCCGAGAACCATCCCGAAATGGGCGGCATCGCGGCGCCGCTGCGCGACCATACCGGCGAGGTTATCGCCGCCTGCGGCCTGGGCATTCCCGCCTTCCGCATGGACCGGGCGCTGATCGATCGCGCCGTGCCCCTGGTGCTTCGCGCCAGCGTCGAGATCTCGCGGCTGCTGGGCTACTTGCCTGCGAAAGGCCGCGCCCTCCATGCTCGCTAGAAGCTGCGACATCCTCATCCTCGGCGGCGGCGGTGCGGCGCTCTATGCGGCGCTGAAGGCGCGCGCCGCCGACGCAAAGCTGCACATCGTGGTGGCCAGCAAGGGCCTCTTCGGCAAGAGCGGCTGCACGCGCATGGTGCAGGGCGGCTACAACGTGGTCCTGCATCCCGACGACTCCTTCGAGAAGCACTACGACGACACGCTGCGCGGCGGCGGCATGATCAACGACCAGGAACTCGCCTGGACGCTGGTCACGCAGGCGCCGGACCGCGTGATCGAGATGGAGAACCGCTTCGGCTGCTATTTCGACCGCAACGCCGACGGCTCCATCCACCAGCGCGCGCTCGCCGGGCAATCGTTCAACCGCACCGTGCACCGCGGTGATCTAACCGGCATCGAGCTGATGAGCCGGCTCTCGGAGCAGGTGTTGGTCTCCGATGTGGAGGTGATGGACGAGGTGCGCGGCGTGGACCTGCTGTTCGACGAGCATCGCGAGCAGGTCTGCGGAGCGGTGCTGCTGAACGCCCATACCGGCGAGCTGACCTCGATGTCCGCGCGCGCGGTGCTGCTGGCGACGGGAGGCGCGGCGCCCCTCTACCGCATCACCCCCGCTTCGCTGGAGAAGAGCGGCGACGGCCTGGCGATGGGCTACCGCGCCGGCGCGGAGTTCATCGACATGGAGATGATGCAGTTCCATCCCACCGGCCTCATCGCCGGCGACTCGGTGATGACCGGCGTGGTGCTGGAGGAGGGGCTGCGCGGCGCCGGCGGCCACCTCCTCAACAACCAGGGCGAGCGCTACATGGCGCGCTACGACCCCGACAAGATGGAGCGCTCGACGCGGGACCGCGTCTCGCGCAGCGGCTTCATGGAGATCCGCGCCGGCCGCGGCACGCCGCAGGGCGGCGTGTTCCTCGATGTCCGCCACCTCGGCCGCGAGTTCCTGCTCAAGTCCTCGCCCGGCATGTACAAGCGCTGCCTGTCGGTGGGCTACGACATGGCGAAGGAGCCGATCCAGGTCACGCCCACGGCGCACTTCCAGATGGGTGGCCTGCGCATCGACGCCGAGTGCCGCACGACGTTGCCGGGCCTGTACGCCGCGGGCGAGGACGCCGGCGGCGTCCACGGCGCCAACCGCCTCGGCGGCAACGGTGTCGCCGAGTCGATCGTCTTCGGCGCCGTCGCCGGCGCCTCCATGGTCCGCCACCTTTCCGCCCCGCGGAAAATGGTGTCGGAGTCGAATTTTGCACGGCTCGCGCCACGCGCGGGCGAGGGGAACCCGTTCAAGCTGCGGCGCGAGCTGGGAGCGGTGGCCTGGGACCGGCTGGGCATCATCCGCAGCCGGAAGGAGCTCACGCAGGCGGGGCGCGACCTCGACCGCATCGAGGAAGCGCTGGGCGCCATGGCCATCCCGGCCGACCGCGCCGGCAACGCGGCGCTGCACGAGCGCATGAACATGGAAAACCTGGTCGCGGTGGCGCGCTTGATCCGGGTTTCGGCGCAGATGCGCGAGGAGAGTCGCGGCAGCCATTACCGCGAGGACTTCCCCGAGACGAGCCCCGAGGGCTTCTACAACACCTATCTCCGGCGGACCGCCGACGGCTCGATAGCGGCGGAGCGCCGTCCGGTGCGCTTCACGCGCCGCCGCCCCGAGGACCTGAAGGGCGAGACGGTGATTCCCGCCGACAAGGCCAGGGCGCCCGCGATGTCGGCCCAGGCAACCGAGATCTGAGCATGTTCCGCGTCTACTCGCACCGCAATGTGATGTTCATCCTCCACCGGGTGACCGGGACGATGCTGCTCGCCTATTTCGCCCTGCACGTCCTCACCATCTCCACCGCCCTCTTCGCGGGGCCGGAAGCTTTCACCTCCGTGATGGCGGCTTTCCGCCATCCGGCTTTCCGCGCGGTCGAGCTCGTCATCGTCGCCTGCATCGCATTCCACGGCCTGAACGGCCTGAACCAGATCGCCACCGAGCGCGGCTGGTGGGGTCGCTGATGGCGAGGCTGCCGTTCTCCGATCTCGCGCTGTGGCGCTGGCAGCGCTACACCGCGCTCGCGACCCTCCCCCTCGTCGTCGCCCACGTGGCCCTCCAGTACTGGGTGTTCGGCACCGACGCCTCCAGCTTCGACCAGGTCTCCGCGCGGGTGAAGGGCGGCCTGATCCTCACGCTCGACGTGGTGCTGCTCGCCGCGGTGAGCGCGCACGGTCTCCTCGGCCTGCGCAGCATGCTGCAGGACTACGCGAAGAGCTCCGCCGGCGCCGCCTGGATCACGCGTGCGACCCTTCTTTTGCTTGCGGCGACCTTCGTCTATGGGCTGGTCGCGCTCATCGCCTTCCTCTGAAAGCCCGTTCCATGTCGCAGGCGCCCACCCGCATCAGGCTCGAGGTCCACCGCTCCGACAAGTCGCGCACGGCGACCTTCGATGTCCCGGTGCCGCTGCCCACCAGCCGCGTGCTGGATGCGCTCCTCTATGTGCGCGAGAACCTCGACCCCTCGCTCGGTTTCCGCTACTCCTGCCGCGCCGGCATGTGCGGCTCGTGCGCGATGGTGGTGAACGGCAAGGAGGTGCTCGCCTGCCAGACCGCCATCGGCCCGCTTGCCACCGATCACGTGCGCGTGGCGCCGCTGCGCGCGCTGCCGGTGCTGCGCGACCTGATGTGCGACATGAAGCCGTTCTTCGATACGCTGAAGCGGGCCGACGCGGCGATGCGGCCGAAGGATCCCGAGCGCAGGACGTTGCAGGTGCTGCCGCCGGGCGAGCCGAACCGCGCGCTGATCGAGAAGCAGAACGGCTGCATCACCTGCGGCGCGTGCTTCAGCGCCTGCGAATGGTCCGCCACGCGCCCCGGCTACCTCGGCCCCGCGGCGATGAACCGCGTGCTGATGCTGGCGCTCGACGAGCGCGACGCCACCGGCCGCAGGCGTCTTGCCACCGTGGCGCATGAGTCCGGCGTGCTCCGCTGCCACGCGCTCGGCAACTGCAGCCAGGTGTGCCCGGTGGACGTGCCGCTGCGCGAAGGCATGCAGAAACTCAAGGGACTTCTCGCCACCGAAGAGGTCGCTTGAGCGAGATGAGCGCCTTCGTGAGCCCCGAGATCGGGCCACCGCCTGCGCGGTGGCGACGAAGCGAGAGCGATCTCACCGTCGGGCGCGTCACGCGCCACTTCGCGCGCATCGAGCCCGGCAAGCGCGCGCTCTACGATGGCGTCCGCTCGCTCACCTACGCGGAGCTGGAAGCGCGGTCGAACGCGCTGGCCGCGTCGCTGGTGGGCGCGGGAGTCAAGCGCGGCGAGGTGGTCTCAGCCTACCTTCCCAACTGCATCGACTACGTGGTGGTGGTGCTGGCGGTGGCCAAGTCGGGCGCGATCTTCTCGCCGATCAACCCGCACTACAAGGGATACGAGGTCACGGCGATCCTGAAGCAGGCCCGCCCGCGCGTGGTGTTCACGATGAGCGGGATGTCGGCCACGATCGAGCAGGCTGCCGGGAAGGCGGGGCAGCGGCCGCGGGTGGTGAATGTCGACATCGAATCTCTCCCCGGTCCTGTCCCTGGAGGAGGGAGCGACTCGCTGCCGCCGGTCGCCGAAAGCGACTTTTTCAGCCTGATGTTCACCTCGGGGACCACCGGCGAGCCCAAGGGCGCGATGGCGACCCACCGCGCGCGCATGGTGTGGGTGCTGAACGCCACCATCCAGTACGGATTGAACGAGGCCGACATCTATCTCGGCACCATGCCGCAGGTCCACTCCGCCGGGCTCACCTTCACGCTGATGCACCTCTACGCCGGCGCCACGGTGCGCATCCTGCCGCGCTTCGACCCGGCGGAGTTCATCGCCGTCGTCGAGCGCGAGCGCGTCACCTCGGCGCTCACGGTGCCGACAATGCTCACCATGATCGTCGAGGAAGTCGACAAAGCGCCGCAGGTCTCGCTCGCGACGCTCAAGCGCCTGGTGACCTGCGGCTCGCCGCTCCCGCTCGCCACCAAGAAGCGCGTGCTGCAGAAGGTGAGCGACCAGCTCTACGACTATTACGGCTCGACCGAATCCAACAGCATGACGGTGCTGCGTCCCGCGGACCAGTTGCGCAAGCCCGAGTCGGTCGGCCAAGCGTTCCGCAACGTCGAGCTGATGATCGCCGACGAGCAGGGACTTGCCTGCCCCGCCGGGACGGTGGGCGAGGTGTGGTGCGACAACCCCTCGGCCATGAGCGCCTATCGCGACCGCCCGGAAGACACCGCGCGCGCCTTCACCGGCCGCTGGTACCACACCGGCGACCTCGGGTACCTCGACCAAGAGGGCTTCCTGCACCTCGTGAGCCGCCTCTCCGACGTGGTGATCAGCGGCGGCGTGAACATCTATCCCGCCGAGATCGAGCAGGTGTTGATGCTGCACCCGTCGATCCTCGATGCCGCGGTGGTGGGCGAGCCCGATGCCAAGTGGGGCCAGCGGGTGAAGGCGTTCGTCGTGGTGCGCGAGGGCGATAGCCTCGACCTGGATGCCGTGCAGCGGCACTGCGCCACGCACCTCGCCGATTACAAGAAGCCGCGCACCGTGGTCTTCGCGCCGCGGCTACCGAAGAACGCGGGCGGCAAGACCATCAAGTCCGCGCTCGTGGAGGGCACCCATGACTGAAGATCCACGCGCACCCCGCATCAAGGTCTCCATCGAGGATCGCATCGCGGTCATCCGCCTCGCCGATCCTGAGCGCCGCAACGCCATGAGCCTCGCGATGCGCGAGCAGTGCGTGCAGGCCCTGCGCGGCCTGGAGGAGCGCGACGAGGCCGACGCCGTGGTGATCACCGGCGATGGCGACAAGGCGTTCTCCGCCGGCGCGGACATCGACGAGGTGGCGAAGCGCACCGTGGCGGGCGAGCTCTCCACCAGGGCGCAGCTGCGCCGCGAGCTGCCGCGCCTGATCGAGTCCATGCGCCTGCCGACGATCGCCGCGATCAACGGCTACTGCCTCGGCGCGGGCCTCGAGCTCGCGCTCGCCTGCACGCTGCGCATCGCCGCGGACGATGCGAAGATCGGGCTTCCGGAAATCAACCTCGGCGTCATCCCCGGCAGCGGCGGCACCCAGCGCCTCACGCGCATGGTGGGCCTGGGCCGCGCGATGGAGCTGGTGACGCTGGGCGAGCCGATCGATGCGCAGGAGGCTTTCCGCATCGGCCTGGTGAATCGCGTCTGCCCGCCGGGCGCGTTGATCGGCGTCGCTCTGGAAATCGCCCGCAAATGGCAGGCGAAGGGCCCGGTGTCGCTGATGGCGGCGCGCGACGCGGTGCTGAGGAGCCCCGACCTGGATCTCGCCGCCGGCCTCGACTACGAGAACAAGCTCTTCGCCCTGGCGATCGCGAGCGGCGAGCGCGACGAGGGCGTGGCCGCGTTCCGCGAGAAGCGCAAGCCCAGGTTCCGATGACCACCGCCGCCCCCCAGCTCGCGCAGTTCGTCGCCGCGCTGCGATTCGCCGACCTGCCGCCTGCGGTCGTCGATGCGGCGCGGCGACACCTGCTCGACACTTTCGGCGTCGCCATCCGCGGTCGCGCCCATGCCAGCGCGGCCAACGCGCTGCGGGGCCTGGAATCCGCCGATGGCGCGTCCGGAGAGATCGCGGTGTGGGGTGCGGGCCGGCAGCTCTGCGCCGGTTACGCCGCGCTCGCCAACGGCATCGCCGCCCACGTGCTCGACTTCGACGACACCCACACCGATTCCATCGTCCATGGCAGCGCGATCATCGCGCCGGTGGTGATGGCGCTGGGCGAGGAGCGCGGCGCGAGCGGCGAGGACGTGATCGCGGCCTTCGTCGCCGGCTGGGAGGTCGCGGCGCGGGTGGGTCTTGCGTCGCGTGGCACCTTCCATAAACGCGGCTTCCACACCACCTCGATCGCCGGCGTCTTCGGCGCCGCGGCGGCGGCGGCGCGCCTGCTGGGGCTTGCGCCCGGAGAGACCGCCCATGCGCTCGCGTTGGCCGGCAGCCAGGCGTCCGGCATCAACGAGTATCTCTCCAACAGCTCGTCCGCCAAGAGCCTGCACACCGGCTGGGCGGCGCACGCGGGAATCCTCGCGGCGATCCTCGCGCAGTCCGGCATGACGGGGCCGATGAGCGTCTTCGAGGGGCGCGACGGAATGCTGCGCAGCTTCGGGCTTGCCGGGGAAAGCGACGTGGCGCAGCTCGACGCCGGCCTCGGCAGCCGCTGGGAGACGGCGCGCGTCTCGATCAAGCCCTACCCCTGTTGCCATTTCGCGCACGCCTTCGTCGACTGCGTGGGCAGCCTGCTCGACCGGGGGGTCACGGCCGCGGACATCGAGGCGCTGCATTGCGTGGTGCCGGAGATCGAGCTCGCCCTCATCTGCGAGCCGTTCGAGCAGAAGCTGAAGCCCGCCACGCCCTACGCGGCCAAGTTCAGCCTGCCGTACCTGCTGGCGGCGCGCATCGCCGACGGGCGCATCGACCACGCGAGCTTCGAGCCGGACAACATCGACAGGCAGGAGGTGCTGGCGCTCGCCGCGCGCGTGACCTATCGCGTGGCGAAGCCCGGCGAGACGCCTTTCCCGCGCACCTTCCCCGGCTGGGTGGAAGCGACGCTCACCGACGGCCGCAAACTCGTCGAACGCCTCGACGTGAATGCCGGCCACCCCGACAACGCACTGTCGCTCGAGCAGGTGGCGGCCAAGTTCCGCGACAACGCGGCCGAGGCGCTCGGCGATGCCGGCGTGGATCGCGTCATCGGGCTGGTGAGATCCCTGCCGATGACCACGCCCTCGGTGCTCGCGGCGGCGCTTGCCGCGCCCACACCCAACACGCAACTCAACCGACGGAAGTCCCCATGACCGAGCGTTACTCCGCCTACAAGTTCCTCGCCTTCGACCGCCCCGCGGAGCGCGTCCTGAGGATCACCATCAACCGCCCCGAGAAGCTGAACTCGCTGCCGTGGGAGGCGCATGGCGAGTTGACGCGCGTCTGGCTCGACGTGGACCAGGACCCCGACACCAACGTCGCCATCATCCGCGGCGCGGGCAAGGCCTTCTGCGCCGGCGGCGACTTCAGCATGGTGGAGAAGCTCACCCAGGACTACCAGCGCCAGACCGAGGCGCTGAAGGAATTCCGCGACCTCTGCTACAACATCATCAACTGCTCGAAGGTGATCGTGTCCGCGATCCACGGGCCGGCGGTGGGCGCGGGGCTCGCCGCCGCGCTGATGGCGGATGTCTCGATCGCCGCCAAGTCGGCGCGGCTCATCGACGGGCACACGCGCCTCGGGCTCGCCGCCGGGGACCACGCGGTGATGATCTGGCCGCTCCTCTGCGGCATGGCGAAGGCCAAGTACTACGTGCTCACCTGCGAGCCGTGCATGGGCGAGGAGGCCGAGCGCATCGGCCTGGTGTCGCTCTGCGTGGAGGACGACCAGCTCGAGGCCAGGTCGCTCGAGGTCGCCTCGCGGCTTGCCACCGGCGCCCAGCGCCCGATCCGCTGGAGCAAGTACGCCCTCAATAACTGGCTGCGCATGGCGGGGCCCGCGTTCGATGCTTCCGCGGCCCTCGAGCTCCTGAGCTTCAACGGCCCCGAGGTGAAGGAGGGGCTCGCGTCGCTCAGGGAGAAGCGTCCGCCGAAGTTCGACTACAAGGTATGAGCCGGTAAATGCCCCATTCCCGCTACGCCCGTGCGCAGATGGGTTCGGCGACGATCGAGCCCACGGGGGAGTTCGAGGCCGGCAGCTTCGCCTCGTTCACGCTCACCTATGTCGCGGGCTACTTCGGCATCGACGACACCGGCTCGATCAAGATCGTCCACCGCTTCGCGAGCGACATGGGCCGCCCGCAGTTCACCGACCCGAAGGGCTGGAACTACACCACCGTGGAGGCGACGAACGGCGCCGTGCTGCAGGTCGAGTACGACGCCAAGCGCAACATCCGCCCCTGGGACAAGACGCTCTTCATCCGCGTGGTGCGCGGGTTCCTGCGCGAGGGCGACCGGATCGTGGTGCGCTTCGGCGACCGGCGCGGCGGCTCGCCCGGCATCCGCGTGCAGACCTTCGTCGAGCCCACCTTCGAGTTCAAGGTGCTGGCCGACCCGTTCGCCGCGTACGAGTACGCGGAAATCGAGTCCTCGCCGACCATCTCGGTGGTGGCCGGCCCGCCGGTGGCCTTCAAGGCGGTGCTGCCGACGCTGCGCCGCGCGGGCGAGCCGTTCGCGCTGGGATTCAAGGCAGACGACAAGTGGGGCAACCCGAGCCATCGCGTGAGCGGCGAGTTCACGCTGCGCGCGAGCTTGCGGGTCGGGAACCTGCCGACGAAGATCGCGGTGAAGGAGGGCATGCGCGCCACACGCATCGCGGGCCTGACGGTTGCCGAGCCCGGCGATCTAATGATCGAGGTGCTGCAAGCGGGCGAGGTGGTCGCGCTCTCCAATCCCTGCCGCATCGCCGCCAATCCGGCGCGCGTGCATTTCTGGGCCGACCTGCACGGGCAGTCCGAGGAGACCATCGGCACCAACTCGGCGCGCGAGCTGATCGAGTTCGGGCGCGATTGCGCGTTCCTCGACGCGATGAGCCACCAGGGCAACGACTTCCAGATCACCGGCGACTTCTGGCGCGAGCTGAACCGGCTCTCGGCCGAATACGACCGCGCGGGCGAGTTCGTCATGTTCCCGGGCTACGAGTGGTCGGGCAACACCGGCCTGGGTGGCGACCGCAACGTGCTCTACCTGCGCGAGGGCGAGCCCATCCACCGCTCGTCGCACGCGCTGGTGGAGGACCTCTCGGACGTGGGCGACGACGCCAACGATGCCGACGCGCTCTTCAACGCGCTCCAGGACCGCGAGGCCGTCGTTTTCGCGCACATCGGCGGGCGCTATGCCGACATCGCGCGCTCCCACGATGCGCGGCTCGAGCGCTCGATCGAGATCCATTCCGACTGGGGCACGTTCGAGTGGCTGCTGGAAGACGCGTTCGAGCAGGGCTACCGCGTCGGCATACTCGCCAACAGCGACGGCCACAAGGGTCGCCACGGCGCGAGCCATCCGGGCGCCTCGCTCTTCGGAGCCTACGGCGGGCTCTCGTGCCTCATCGCCGCGGAGCTCACCCGGGAGTCCCTCGCCGAGTGCCTGCGCGCGCGGCGCCATTACGCCACCACCGGCTGCCGCGCGTTCCTCGATGTGAAGGTGACCTTCGATGCGCCCGCGACGGTGTTCTCCGACGATCCCTTGCTGGGCGGCGCGGTGACCAGCGTAAGGCGCGCCGAGGCGCAGATGGGCGAGGTGGTGGCGTACGGCGGCGAGTGCGCGTACCTCGAGTTCGAGCTCGCGACGCCCGCGGCGATCGAGTCCGTCGAGGTGCGCAACCGAATGGAAGTGGTCGAGCGCGTCGTGCCCTATGCGCGCGAGGCGCTTGGAAGGCGCATCCGCATGGTCTGGGAAGGCTCCGAGTACCGAGGGCGCGGCCGGCAGACGGTCTGGGATGGCGGGGCACGCCTCGCCGGCAATGCGTTTCACGATCCGAAGCCGATCAACTTCTGGAATCTCGACAAGGAGCTGCGCCAGGTGTCGGAGGGCGAGCTGCAGTGGAAGTCGCTCACCACCGGCGGCTTCAGCGGCGTGGACGTGATGCTGCGAGAGCGCGCTGGCGGCGAGCTCACGGTCGCGACCGGGCCGGTGACGGCGACTTTGCCGGTGCGCGACATCGGCTTCGAGCCGCGCGTGCTCGAGGGTGGCGGCATCAAGAAGCAGATGCGCATCTACCGGCTTCCCGACGCCAACGATTGCCGGCGGCTGCGCGGGCGCGTGCGCGTGCCGCTGCACGGCGGCGAAGACAACGCCCTCTACCTGCGCGCCACCACCGAGGACGGGTTCTGGATCTACTCCAGCCCGGTGTACGTGACGCGCGACGCGGGGCGCACGCGATGACCGCGCGGCCCGCAATGGTGACCTTCGATGCGTATACCGCGCTGGTCGACTGCGAGCGCGGGCTGGTGGCGGCATTCGAAACGGTCCTTCCCGCGGACGCCGGACGGCAGTCGCTCGCGCGCGCATGGCGCTCGAAACAGCTGGAGTACGCGCAGCTCTCCAACTCGCTCGCGGGGGAGCGCATCCCGTTCCGTCTCATCACGCGGCGCGCGCTCGACTACACGCTCGCCCGCGCGGGCGTGGCGGCAAGCGACGCGCAGCGCACCGCCCTCGAGGCCGCATGGGACCACCTGCCGCCGTGGCCGGAGGCGAAGGCCACTTTGTCCACGCTCGCCGCGCGCGGCTATCGGCTGGCGATCCTTTCCAACGGCGACCTCGAGATGCTGCGCGCGCTGGTGCGTGGCTGGGGCGTGCCGCTGGAGCTCCTCGGCTGCGAGCAGGCGGGCCACTACAAGCCCCATCCCTCGGTCTACGCGCTGCCGCAGAAGGTGCTGGGCGTGGCCCCGGCGCAGGTGCTGCACGTAGCCGGCTCCGGCAACGACGTGCTCGGCGCGCGAATGGCGGGGCTGCGCTGCGCGTGGTCCAACCGCAACGGCGACCGCGTGATCGACCCGGGCGTGCGACCCGATCACGAGATGCGCGACCTTTCCGGATTGCTGGAGATCCTCCCCCGATGAACGATCGCACCCACGACTGGGACGACGAGGCCGACGTCGTCGTGGTCGGCTACGGTTTCGCCGGCGGCGCCGCCGCCATCGCCGCGGCCGACGCCGGCAGCCGCGTGCTGCTGCTGGAGAAGATGGCCGTGCCCGGCGGCATCTCCATCTGCTCGGGCGGCGGCCTGCGCGTCGCGAACGACGCCGCCAAGGCGCTGCAATACCTCGAGGCCACCAACGCCGGCACGGTACCGATAGAGCTGCTGCGCGCCTTCGCCCACGAGATGACCACGGTGCGCGCGCACCTCGAGTCGCTCGCGAGGCTGGACGGCGCGAAGGTGACCGCCCTCGACCGACCCGCCAACTATCCGCTTCCCGGCTGGGACACGTTCCAGTTCATCGAGGTGGAGAGCGTGCCCGGCTTCGACGCGCGCCGCGAGTATCCGCACGCGCGCTCGCTCAAGGCCGGCATCAACGCCTTCAAGGTGGTGGACGACAACGTGCGCGCGCGGCCCGGGATCGAGGTGCGCATGTCTTCGCCGGTGACACGCCTGCTGCAGGACGGCCGCGGCGGCGTGACCGGTGTGCAGGTGACTTGTCTCCCCGGCCCCCGACAAGAGCATTCGAGGGAAGGCTCCGGCCGGGGGCCCATTTCACGCCGCATCCGCGCCCGCGGCGGGGTGATCCTCGCCTGCGGTGGCTTCGAGTCCGATGCCGCGATGCAGCGCCAGTACTGGCAGATGCACCCGGTGCTGCCCGCGGCCACGCGCGGCAACACCGGCGACGGCATCCGCATGGCGCAAGCGCTCGGCGCGGAACTGCAGCACATGTGGCACTTCCACGGCAGCTACGGCTTCCGCCACACCGATCCGGCGTACGTCTTCGGCATCCGCAGCAAGAAGCTGCCCGACTGGACGCCGGGCGTGCTGGAGACCGGCGTGGTGATGTCGTGGATCCTGGTGGATCGCGACGGCCGGCGCTTCATGAACGAGTACGAGCCCTACGCCCACGACACCGGGCACCGTCCGTTCGACCGCTACGACCCGACCACGATGCGCTTCCCGGCACTGCCGGCCTTCATGGTGTTCGACGAGCCGGGCCGCGCCATGTACCCGGTGGCGCGATCCTTCATCAACGATCCCGATATCGCGCCCTACGAGTGGAGCGACGATAACCTGAAGGAGGTCGAGCTCGGCATCCTGAAGCGCGCCGGCTCGGTGGCGGAGCTCGCGCGCGCGATGGGCGTGGCCGAGGCGACGCTCGCCGCGACGCTCGAGCGCTGGAACCATCTCTGCGAGAGCGGCGCGCCCGACGCCCTCGGCCGCCCGGCCGCGACCCGCCGCCCGGTTTCGCAGCCGCCGTTCTACTTCGGCGAGATGTGGCCGGTGGTCTCGAACACGCAGGGCGCGCTGGCCCACGATGTGGAGCAGCGCGTGCTGAACCCGTTCGGCGAGCCGATCGAGCGGCTCTACGTGGCGGGCGAGCTGGGAAGCATCTGGGGATTCCTCTACCTGTCCGGCGGCAACCTGGCCGAGTGCTTCGTGAGCGGCCGCATCGCCGGGGAGCGCGCCGCCGCGGCGGCGCCCGCAACGCCTGGTTTCGAGCAAACGCAATACAACCGAAGGAGATCGACGTGAAAAGCCGCCTCAAGGCCGTCCTGGCCGCAAGCCTCCTCGCCCTCGCGCCGGGCCTCGCGTCCGCGCAGGACGACTATCCCAACCGCGTCATCAAGATCGTCGTGCCCTACGGTGCCGGCGGCAGCACCGACGTCCTCACCCGGATCGTCGCGCAGAAGCTCACCGAGCGCCTCGGCAAGACAGTGATCGTGGAGAACCGCGCGGGCGCCAACGGCATCATCGGCGCCGACGCGGTCGCCAAGTCGCCGGGCGACGGCTACACCTTCCTGTCGGCCAGCAACGGCCAGGTGGTGAACGTGGTCCTCAAGAAGGACATGCCGTACGACCTGATGCGCGACCTGGTCCCGGTAGTGAATATGGCCGTCATGCCCAACGTGCTGGGCGTGCATCCGTCGCAGCCGATGAAGACGCTGAAGGACGTGGTCGATGCCGCCAAGGCGAAGCCGGGCAGCCTTGCCTACGGCCACGCCGGCGTGGGCTCCTCCCAGCATCTCGCGGGCGAGATCCTGCTCATGGAGGCGAAGATCGACATTCGCCAGGTGGCGTACAAGGGCGGCGGCCCCGCGGTCGCCGATGCGCTCGGCGGCCACGTTCCGCTGGTGGTGGCCGGCCTGCCGGCGATCGCGCAGCACGCGAAGTCGGGCTCGCTGCGCGCCGTTGCGATCACCGGGACGAAGCGCTCGCCGCAGCTTCCCGACGTGCCGACGATGCAGGAGCAGGGCTACGTCAACAACGAGGTGTTCTGGATCGGCCTCATGGCCCCGCGCGGCGTGCCGCCGGCGGTCGTCGCGCGCCTCAACGCCGAGGTGAATGCGATCCTCAGGATGCCCGAGGTGGTGCAGCAGTTCGCGGCGCAGGGGGCGGAATCCACCGGCGGCACCACGCCGCAGTTCGACGCATTCCTGAAGAACGAGATCGACAGCGCCGGCAAGGTCGTCAAGGCCGCCAACATCAAGCCGGAGAGCTGAAGAGGCAGGTTCTTTCGGCATTTGCGGGGAAACGGTTCGAGCCGACGTGGCGGCTGTCATCTCCCGGCCCGGAAACTGCAAGCGTGAGTCCGTCGGGGCGCCAGATGCGTGAATCGGCGACTCCCGCCGAGCATCCGGGCAAGGGCAGATAGGGCGGGTCGCCGACTCACGCACCGGCCCTCGGCCTCGCAGTTTCAGGG
>JBKJTM010000235.1:0-2691 GCA_046590805.1 Usitatibacter sp. | reverse complement strand
CTCGACCTCGTCCTTCTCCACCAGGTCGGTCTTGGACAGCAGGATGCGATCGGCGAAGCCCACCTGGGCGCGCGCCTCCTCGTTGGCGTCCAGCTGCTGCCCGGCGTGCTTGGCGTCCACCACGGTCACGATGGCGTCGAGCAGGTAGTGCTCGTGCACCGATTCCTCGATGAAGAAGGTCTGCGCGACGGGGCTCGGGTTGGCGAGGCCGGTGGTCTCGATGATCACCCGGTCGAACTTGAGCTTTCCCTGGCGGCGCTTCTTGCCCAGGTCGCCAAGGATGCGCACCAGGTCGCCGCGCACGGTGCAGCAGAGGCAGCCGTTGTTCATCTCGACGATCTGCTCCTGCTTGTCGCGCACCAGGATGTCGTTGTCGATGCCGGTCTCGCCGAACTCGTTCTCGATCACCGCGATCTTCTCACCGTGCTGCTCGGTGAGGATGCGGTTGAGGAGGGTGGTCTTCCCCGCGCCAAGAAACCCCGTGAGTATCGTGACGGGAATCAGCTCGGCTTCGGGGGATGTGGATGTGGCCATGGGTTTGCCTCGGGGGATGCGTCAGGCGCGTATCGATTCCAATATCCGGGTGACTGCGGCGTCTTCAAGGTCGCGGCCGATGAAGACCAGCCTGGTGGAACGGTCCTCGTCCGGCCAGGCGGCGAGCCGAGCCGAAGGATACAGCGTGTGCCCGGCCGCGTGCACGGCGCGCGGCCCGGGCTCGCCGGCGACATTCACCAGGCCCTTCATGCGCAGCAGGCGCTCGCCCTCGCGCCTGGTGAGCGCTTCCAGCGCCTGTTCGACGCCGGACCACGGCAGCGGTTCCGCCGCGGTCCATGCAAAGGAGACGATCCCGGGATCGTGGCGCGCGGCGCCGCCGCTGCCGGCACGCCGGTATTCGCCGGCCCGGAGCCAGCCGCGCGCATCGGCGGCCGGCCGTTCCCCGCGGTAGAGTCCGGTGTCCAGCAACAGCGCCGGATCGATGTCCGCATGGCTCGATCGATGCAGCCGGGCTCCGGGCGCCAGCGCGCGCAGCCTCGCTTCCAGCGCGCCGATGGCCGCCTCGCCAACGCGGTCGCACTTGCTGATCACGACGCGGTCGGCCACCGCCGCCTGCCGCACTGCCTCGGGGTGCTGGTCCAGCGTCGCCGCGCCGCGCTCCGCGTCGACCGTGGTGACCACGCCGGAAAGGGCGTAGCGCGCCGCGAGGAGCGGCAACTCCACCAGGGTCGCGAGGAGCGGCGAGGGATCTGCAAGACCGGACGTCTCGATCACGACGCGCTTGAACGCGACTCGTCCGTCGGCGCGCTCGAAGTGCAGCTCGCGCAGCGCCCGCACGATGTCGCCGGCGGCGCGGCAGCAGATGCATCCGCCGGCGAGCGCCACGACGTTGCCGCTCGCCTGGCGCAGCACGGCGTGGTCGATAGGCGCCTCGCCCCATTCGTTCACCACGATCGCGGTGTCGGCGAAGCGCGGATCGCGGACGATGGCTGCGAGGAGGGTGGTCTTGCCGCTGCCGAGGAAGCCCGTCAGCACCGTGACCGGCGTGATCACTCGGGGACGGACCCCGGCTTGCGCTTTGGCCCGGCTTGGGGTCTGTGCCCGGTCTTGCGTTTCGCCCGCGGATGCGCCTGGTCGTACACCTTCGCCAGGTGCTGGAAATCGAGGTGGGTGTAGACCTGGGTCGATGCGATGCTCGCGTGCCCGAGCATCTCCTGCACCGCGCGCAGGTCGCCCGACGATTGCAGCACGTGGGAGGCGAAGGAGTGCCGCAGCATGTGCGGATGCACGTCCATGGACAGGCCCGCGGCGAGGGCGCGCAGCTTGATGCGCCGCTGCACCTCGCGCGGCGCGAGCCGCCTTCCGGAGCGTCCGACGAAGAGCGCCTTCTCATGGTGCCCGACGAGGCCGGCGCGCACCGTGATCCAGCGCCGGATCGCCACCAGCGCCGGCGCGCCCACCGGCACGATGCGCGTCTTCGAGCCCTTGCCGGTCACGCGAACCTCCCCGGCGCGCGAGTCCACCGCATCGAGGTCGAGCCCGGTCAGCTCGGAGACGCGCAGGCCGCAGGAATAGGCGAGCTCGAAGAGCGCGCGGTCGCGGATGCCGAGCTCGGAATCGTCGCCGCTCGCCGCGACCAGGCTCACCGCCTCATCGGGCGACAGGGTCTTCGGCAGGTGCTTCGGCGCGCGCGGCGGTCTCACGCCGGCGCAGGGGTTGGCCCCGACCTCGCGGTGGCGGGCGAGCCAGTCGAAAAGTCCGCGCCAGCTCGACAGTACGCGGGCGAGCGATCGGGGCGCGAGGCCCTTGCCGTGCAGCGTCGCCACGAAGCGGCGGATGTCCTGCGCGGTGAGCGAATCGAGCGGACGCGTCGCGGCAAGCTCGAGGAGCCGCGCTCCGTCGCGTGTGTAGGCCGCCAGCGTGTGGGTGGCGAGCCGGCGCTCGTGGCGTAGGTGGGAAAGGTAGCGCTCGAGGGCGCTAGGCGGCGTGCTCACGGACCGGGGTGACGAAGCGCCAGAGCGCATGGCTCACGAGATCGCCGATGCGCGCCAGGTGCAATGTCCCCATCTCGGCGTAGAAGCGCCTCGGATCCTCGGAGGCGAGGGCGACCACGCCGAAATGGACGCCGTCGCGTGCCAGCGGCACCAGCGCGAACGACTTGAGGTGCGGCGCCGCTGGACGCCGTCGCGTGCCAGC
>JBKJTM010000083.1:0-5635 GCA_046590805.1 Usitatibacter sp. | reverse complement strand
CGAGATGCCGGTGCCGGCGCCGCGCGACACCACCGGCACGCCGAGGCTGCGGCACGCGTCGACCACGGAGCGCACCTGCGCCTCGGTCTGCGGCAGCACGGCGAGCATCGGCGACTCGCGGTGCGCGATGAAGGCGTCGGTCTCGAAAGGCTTCAAGCCCTCGTCGTCGGCGATGACATGAAGGGCGGGACGGATGGCGCGCAAGGCGTCGAGGACGGCGGTGCGGGTAACGCGATCGCCCCCTCTCCCATGCGAGAGGGCCGGGGAGAGGGTCGCCATCAGAAGCGCGGAATGTCCGGATGCGGCATCAGGCCACCCTTCACGCGCATCGCGCCGTATTCCGCGCAGCGATGCAGCGTCGGCACCATCTTGCCGGGATTGAGCAATCCCGGCGGGTCGAACGCCGCCTTCAACGCGTGGAACTGCGTGAGCTCCGCCGGGCGGAACTGGACGCACATCTGGTTGATCTTCTCGATGCCGACGCCGTGCTCGCCGGTGATGGTGCCCCCCACCTCGATGCAGAGCTCGAGGAGGTCGGCGGCGAACTCCTCGGTGCGGCCGAGCTCTCCCGGGACGTTGGCATCGTAGAGGATCAGGGGGTGCAGGTTGCCGTCGCCCGCGTGGAATACGTTCGCGCACCGCAGGCGGTATTGCGCGGAAAGCTCCTCGGTGCGCCTCAGCACGCGCGCGAGCGCCCCGCGCGGTATCGAGCCGTCGATGCAGTAGTAGTCGGGCGAGATGCGGCCCACCGCCGGGAACGCGGCCTTGCGGCCGGACCAGAAGCGCAGGCGCTCCAGCTCGTTCGTGGAAACGCGGATGTCGGTGGCGCCCGAGGCGCGCATCACATCGCTCATCTTCGCGATCTCGTCTGCGACCTCCTCGTGCGTGCCGTCGGATTCGGCGAGCAGGATCGCCTCCGCCTCCAGGTCGTAGCCCGCGTGCACGAAACCCTCCACCGCGCGCGTGGCGAGTTTGTCCATCATCTCGAGGCCCGCCGGCACGATGCCGGCGCCGATCACGTTGGCGACCGCATCCCCGGCGCTCTCGACGTCGCGGAATGAAGCCATGATCACCTGCGCCGCCTCGGGTTTCGGCAACAGCTTCACCGTGACCTCGAGCGTGACCGCGAGCAGCCCCTCGGAGCCGGTCGCGAGCGCGAGCAGGTCGTAGCCGGGCGAGTCGAGCGCGCCGGACCCCAGCTCGACCACGTCGCCCTCGATGGTGATCGCGCGCACCCGCAGGATGTTGTGCACCGTGAGGCCGTACTTGAGGCAGTGCACGCCGCCGGAGTTCTCGGCCACGTTGCCGCCGATGGAGCAGGCGATCTGGCTGGAGGGATCGGGCGCGTAATAGAGCCCGTGGGGCGCCACGTGCTGCGAGATGCGCAGGTTGGTCACGCCGGGCTGCACGCGCGCGGTGCGTCCGAGAATGTCCACCTCGACGATGCGGTTGAACCGGGCGAGCGACAGCAGGATGCCGTCGGCGAGCGGCAGCGCGCCGCCCGAAAGCCCCGTGCCCGAGCCGCGCGCGACCACCGGCGTGCCGGTCTCGCGGGCGACGCGCATCACGGCGGCCACCTGCGCCTCGTCGGCGGGCAGCGCCGCGACCAGGGGCGTCTCGCGGTAGGCCGACAGGCCATCGCACTCGTAGGGCTTGAGCGCCTCGCGATCGACCAGCACGGAGGCGGCCGCGAGGCCCGCGCGGAGCCGTGCGGCGATCTCGGAGCGGCGGGCTTGGCGGTCTGCGGGAGTTTTCTCCCGGATGGCGCTCATGGAATCGTCCGGATGAATCGACTGACTACAATAGCAAATATGGAACCCGCGATTTACTACGCGATCGCCTCGGTGATCGTGATCATCGGGCTGGTCGGCACCGTCCTTCCGGTCCTGCCCGGCACGCTCCTCGTCTTCGCGGGCCTGCTGCTCGCCGCGTGGTCCGACCAGTTCACGCGCGTCGGCTGGGTCGGCCTCTCGATCATCGGCGCACTGGCGCTCCTCGCCTTCGTCGCCGACTTCATCGCCTCGGCCCTGGGGGCGAAACGCGTGGGCGCGAGCCCGCAGGCGCTCCTCGGCGCGACCGCGGGCGGCCTGATCGGCATCCTGTTCGGCATCCCCGGGATGATCCTGGGGCCCTTCGCCGGGGCGGTGCTTGGCGAGCTCCTCGCGCGCGGGCGGATCGCGCAGGCCGGCAAGGTGGGCATCGGCACCTGGCTGGGATTGCTTGCCGCGGCCGTGCTGAAGGTGGTGATCGCGTTCCTGATGATCGGCACCTTCTTCGCGTTCTATTTGATGAACGGCGGCGCGAGCACGTAAACCAGGGACGGACCCCAAACCAAGCAGAGGCGAAGTCCGGGGGCCGTCCCTATGACATCACGGCGAGCTGCTCGTTGGCGGTCTCGAGGCGCTCCACCAGGGTATTCAGGAAACGCTCGTCGAACAGGCGCCGGCATGAAAGGGAGGCCGCGCGCAGGTCCTCGGCGCGGATCTTCATGATGATCGCATCCGAAGTCGTGGTCACCGTCGCGGAGCGCTTCTGGTCCTCCTTGTCGTGCGAGAGGTACGACATCTCGCCGAAGCAGTCGCCCGCGGTGAGCACGCTCAGGGTGCGCTTGCCGCGAGTCACGCGCACGTAGCCGCCGGCGAGCACGAAGAACGAGTCGCCGTGGTCGCCTTCCTTGATGAGCGCGGTGTCGGGCTTGAACTTGGCCCACTTGGAAAGCTTGAGCACCTCCCACAGCTCGTTCTCCGGGAAATCCTTGAAGAACGTGAGCCCGCGCGCGAGCTGGAAGCGCTCGGTGTCCGACTGGTCGCGCTTCTCCTCGGTCTTCTGGTCCTTCTTCCAGGTCTCGGCGAGCGCCATGCCGAACTCGTCCCAGGTCTGGTATCGCTTCGCCGGGTCCTTGCGGATCGCCTTCATCACGATCACCTCGAGCTCCTCGCCGATGCCGGCGCGGTGCGCCCCGGGCCGCTCCGGATCGGTGTTCACGATCTGGTAGATGACGCTCATGGTGTTGGCGCCCGAGAACGGCAGCTTTCCGGACAGGAGGTAGTACATCACCACGCCGAGCGCGTAGATGTCGGTGAGGTGGGAGGCCTGCGCCGCGCCCGTCACCAATTCCGGGGCCATGTAGGCGGGCGAGCCCACGTTGGTGATCATGGTGCGATCCGAGATGCGGTTGATCGCCGCGCCGAAGTCCGCGATCTTGATCTCGGTGCCGCCCTTGTGAAGGATGTTGCCGGGCTTGAGATCCCGGTGGGTGAGGCCGAGGGTCTGCGCGAACGCGAGCGCGCGCACGCACTTGAAGATGATCTCTGCCACCTCGCGCGGCTCGAGCAGCGCGTCGGGCGCGCAGAACTTCTCCAGCGTGCCCCCATCCACGTACTCCATCACGATGTAGCTCGACTTCTCCTCCACCACCGCGTCGAAGATCTGCACGATGTGCGGGTGGTTGAGCTTCCCGGCCAGCGACGCCTCGTTGAGGAACATGCTGCGGTAGAAGGCGCTGTCCTCGGCGCTGTTCAGCGCGTCGGGGAAGGCGATCTTGATCGCGACCTTGCGCTTGCCGAACGGATCGTCGGCGAGGTAGACCTTGCCGGTGGCGCCTTTGCCGAGCTCCGAGATGATCTGGTACTTGCCGATCGATTGCCGCGTCACGCTCATACGCACCGGCCTCCGTCGACTTCCAGGCACGCGCCGGTGATGAAGGACGCCTCGTCGGAGGCGAGGAAGAGCGCGGCGTTGGCGATGTCCATCGGCTGGGACATGCGCCCGATGGGGATGGACGCGACGAATCTCGCGCGATTCTCCGGCGTGTCCGGGACCCCCATGAACATCTCCAGCATGCCGGTCTCGCCGATCACCGGGTTGATCACGTTCACGCGGATCTTCTCCGGCCCGAGCTCGGCGGCCATCGAGCGCGAGGTCACGATCACCGCGCCCTTGGTGCCGTTGTACCAGGTGAGGCCCGGCCGCGGGCGGACTGCGGCGGTCGAGGCGATGTTCACGAAGCAGCCGGATCCGGCCTTGCGGAAGTGCGGCACGGCGTGGCGGGCGGTGAGGAAGATGGACTTCACGTTGACCGCGTAGATGCGGTCGAATTCCCCCTCCTCGACCTCGAGCATCGGGCGATTGCGGTGCGTCGTGCCGGCATTATTGACGACGATGTCGAGCCGGCCGAAGGCGGTGAGCGCTGAACGCACCAGGGCTGCCACGTCCGCATCCCGGGAAACGTCGCCGACCGCCACCTTGGCGAGGCCGCCGCTGGCGCCGATGCGGCCTGCGACCTGCTCGGCGCTCTTCGCGTCGATGTCGTTCACCACGACGCTCGCACCCTCGTCCGCAAAACGCCTGGCGATCGCGGCGCCAAAGCCCGAACCGGCGCCGGTGACGATCGCTACCTTCTGCTGGAGTCGCATTCCCTGGGCGCCCGCGTTTCTCATGGCGAGCCATTATCTGCGAAAATCGACCGCCCGCATCAAGAAAAACTGGTGCGGCTGCATCGCCCGCCCTAGACGCGGCGGCGAAACAGCTCTCTGCGCGCCGCGGAAGTGATGGCGACGACCGCCGGGTGCGTAAGCCGACGCTCCACCGAGATGGCGTAAAACACCTCGGTCACCGCTTCGGTGCGTCCGATCGCCATGACGCCATACTGCCGGCGCACCTGCTCGGCGATCGCCGAGGGCGCCGCGAAAATGCCCGCCCCCGCCCGGCCAAACGCCTTCAGCAAGGCGCTGTCATCGAATTCGCCGACGATCCGCGGATGAATCCGCTGCGCGTCGAACCAGCGCATCAGCCTGGGCCGGACGGCGGCATGCTCCCCCGGCAGGAGTAGCGGCGCACCGTCCAGCAGGCGCGGAAACGAACCCTTGTGTTTTCGCGCCAGTTTCGCCGTGGCGAAGAACGTGACACCGCATTCGCCGAGCAGGTGGTTGAAACCCTTGACATTGACCGCGGCCGGCATGGGACTGTCGGAGATCACGATGTCGAGCCGGTGAACCGCCAGGTCCCCGAGGAGGCTGGCGAGCCTTCCCTCGCGGCAGACGATACGCAGCGGCTCTGGCAGGCGCACTGCCGGTTCCAGCAGCCGGTACGCGACGACCTTCGGCACGGCATCGGCGACCCCTACGCTGAACTGCAGCGGGCGGCCTTCAGCAGGGCTTCGCAGGACGCCCTCCAGTTCCTCGCCCAGAGTGAAGATCTCGTCGGCGTAGCTCAATGCCACCCGGCCCGCCTCGGTGAGCACGAGACGGCGCCCGGCGCGCGCGAACAACTTGTAGCCCAGCAGCCCCTCGAACCCGCTGATCTGGCCGCTGATCGTCTGCGGAGTCAGGTGCAGGCGCTCACTGGCGCGAGCGATGCCGCCCGCCTTGGCCACCACCCAGAAGTAGCGCAGGTGCTTGAAGTTCAGCGAACCCATCGGGCCACGTTCATTCGAGTTTCTCGAAGAAGTCGTGCATTATATTCGAGTTGCCGGGATACATCGCCGAGCCAGCCGCACTGGAGACCGAGATGATGGAGCTGCTCGCAGACCCGCAAGTCTGGATCGCTTTCTTCACCCTCACCGCGCTCGAGCTGGTGTTGGGTATCGACAACATCATCTTCATCTCCATCCTGGTGGACAAGCTGCCGCGCGAGA
>JBKJTM010000057.1:0-18607 GCA_046590805.1 Usitatibacter sp. | reverse complement strand
CCCTTGTGGATCGGCCCCGAGGCATGGAAGCCCACGAGGTCCAGGCCGCGCGCCGCGGCGAGGACTTCGTCGATCACGCGCGACGCATCGGGCAGCGCGCCGCGGCGCTCGGCTGCGGAGGTCGAGGGCTCGAGCTGGTAAAGCAGGAAAGGATCGTCGGGCACGTCAGCGATACCGCCTCGCAGCGTGCCGAGGAGGGCCCCGAGGGAGTCGCGGTCGTCCGCGACGCGCCCGGAGAGCGAAAGCGACGCATCGATCCGCTTGGCGCCATCCACCAGCGTCAGCGACCACGACAGCTGCTTCACGCCCGTAGCCTGGCGAACCGCGCTCTTGTTGAAGCGGATGAAGTCGCTGTCCTCGGCGGAAAGCCGCGACATGATCACCTCGCGCGGGCGCGCGAGCGACTCCACGAAGGAAGCGACGTCCTCGAAGTAGTTCCGCATCACCCCTCCCCGCCGAAGACGTCGACGCCGGCGAAGCGGCAGGCGGGCGAGGCGTGCCCCACGCGAATCACTTGCGAGGGCTCGCCCTTGCCGCAGAAGGGCGTGCCCATCACCTGGAAGGTGGACTCGTCGCCGACGCCGGCGAGCGAGCGCCAGAAGGTGGCGGAGATGCCCCGGTAGTTCGGGTTCTTGACCACCTCGGCGAGCCGGCCGTTGCGGATCATGCGGCCCCATTCGCAGCCGAACTGGAACTTGTTGCGCGAGTCGTCGATGGACCACGAGACGTTGGTGCGCATCATCACGCCGAACTCGACCGCCGCGACGAGATCGTCGAGGGGCGAGGTGCCCGGCTCGACGTTCAGGTTCGCCATGCGGTCGATCGGCGCGCGGTTCCACGAAGAGGCGCGCGTGTTCGCCACGCCGCCGATGCCGGCGCGCTTCTGCGATACCGAGCCGCCCAGCGGACGCTCGAGCATGCCGCGGCGGATGAGGAACTGCTTGTCGGCGGCGAGGCCGTCGTCGTCCCAGCCGTAGCTCGCGTACTCCTCCGGGCGCGTGGGATCGTGCGTCACGTTCAGCAGCTCGCTGCCGTAGCGGTAGGTGCCGAACATGTCGAGGGTCACGAAGCTGGTGCCGGCGAAGTTGCGCTCGTCGCCGAGGATGCGGTCGAGCTCCAGCGGGTGACCGATCGACTCGTGGATCTGCAGCATCATCTGATCAGGCATCAGGATCATGTCCATCGTGCCGCTCGGGCAATTGGGCGCGAGCAGCAGCTCCAATGCGCCCTCGGCCACCACGCGGCCGCTGCCGGAGAGGCCGAATGCATCGAGGATCTCGAGGCCGCCCTGACGGCAGAAGCCGTTGTAGCGTCCGGCGTAGGTGCGGGTCTGCGTCTCGCCGCCGGCGTGAGCGGTGGCCGAGACGTTCGGCACCACGAAATCGAAGCGCTGCTCCACCGCGCCGCCGTCGGCGGTGAAGTAGGCCTGGTGCGAAGTGGTCGACCAGAGGTTCGCCTCCCAGTCGACGATGCGCTCGTCGATGCGGCAGTTCTTCGCTTCGGAGGCGAGGAGGTCGTACTTGCCGCCGCGGCCGAGGCTCGAGGGGCTCCGGCCGACGGGCGAGGCGTATTTCCCGGTGGGGCGCGGCATTGCGACCTGGCTGTAGTCCACCACGCTTCGGCCCGCGGTGAGCTTGGCGAAGCGCTGCGCGCGCGCGATCGCCTCGCGGATGCCGGCGCCGGAGATGTCGCTGGTGGCGGCGTATCCGAGGCCACCCTTGTCGATCACGGTCACCATCGCGCCGCGGCTGGTGGATAGCTGCGGCGGCTCGGCCACGTCCTGGCGCACCTGCAGGAACTCGCTCGATTCCTCGACGAAGCGCAGCGCGCAGAAATCGACGGCGGGGGCGGCCTTGCGAAAATCGGCCTTGAGCGTTTCGAGCATCGGTATTCCTGAAGCGAACCGGCCGCCGAAGCGGCGGCCGGTATCCATTTTACCTCCCGGGCGGGGTCAGCGGCCGTTCTCGTCGGGAGGACATCGCCCGCGAGCCGCGAGCGGCGGTGGACGAGATCAGCGCGCCGCGAGCCGCGCGAGCTCCGGCCCGGTGACGCGCGCGAGGAGCCACTCGCGCATGATCGTGGCCCCGAGCGCCTCGTAGAAGCGGATCGAGGGCTCGTTCCAGTCGAGCACGCGCCACTCGAAGCGCCCGCCGTCGCGCTCCACCACCATTACGGCGAGGCGCTTCAGCAACGCCTTGCCGATGCCCGCGCCGCGATGGGCCGGCTCCACGAACAGGTCCTCGAGGTAGATGCCGGGCTTGCACAGGAAGGTCGAGAAGGTCGTGAAGTAGAGCGCGAAGGCAACCGCGCGGCCGCCACGCTCGGCGACCAGTGCCTCGGCGGCGGGACGCGCGCCGAAGAGCTGCTCGCGCAACTGCGGCTCGGTGCCCACGGCCTGGTGTTCAAGCTTCTCGTAGATGGCGAGCTCGCGAATCAGGCGAAGCAGCTCGGCGCAGTCGCTGGGCGCCGCAGGGCGGATGGTGAAGTGGGTCATGGTCAGAACTTGTTCTTCCAGTCGCGGATCTCGGCGAACACCTCGACCGGGGTGGCGAGGCGCCGTCCCGCATGGCGCCCGGCCGAGGCGACCACTTCGGGCTCCGAACAGCGCAGGAACGGGTTGGTGGCGAGCTCCTCACCGAGGGTGGAGGGTAGCGTGGGCTCGCCCCGCGCGCGCTTCGCAGTCTCGCGCACCTTGCGCTCGGCGAGCGCGCGGTTGCCCGGCTCGACTGCCTCGGCGAACGCGATGTTGGCGAGGGTGTACTCGTGGCCGCAATACACGCGCGTCTGCGGCGGCAACGCCGCGAGCTTGCCGAGCGATCGCACCATCTGCGCGGGCGTCCCCTCGAACAGGCGCCCGCAGCCGCACGCGAACAGCGTGTCGCCGCAGAAGAGCATGCCGTCGCCCACCAGCGCGATGTGGCCGGCGGTGTGGCCCGGTATGTCCAGCGCCTGCAGCCGCACCTCCACCCCGGGGACGGTGATGCGGTCGCCCTCGTCGAGCCGTGTGTCGAGATGCTGTGACACCTCGCGCTTCGGGCCGAAGGTGGGACATTTCCAGCGTTGCGCGAGCTCTTCCAGCCCGCCCACGTGGTCGGCGTGGTGGTGGGTGCCGATCACGGCGGTGAGCGTGAGCGAGCGCTCCTCGAGGAAGCGTTGCACCGGGCGCGCATCGCCCGGATCGACGACCGCGGCCTCGCGCCCGTTTTCAAGGACCCAGATGTAGTTGTCCCTGAAAGCGGCAACGGCATGTATCTGCATAGGCGCCTACTCTATTAGAATTGAGCCTGTATGCCCACGAACACGCTCCAGGACTGGTTCCAGACCCCGCTCGGGCAGTATCTGCTCGAGAAGGAGCGCGCCTACCTGGACGACGTGACCCCCGACATCTTCGGGTTCCACGCGATCCAGCTGGGCCTTTCCCACATCGACCTGCTGCGCGAGAGCCGGATCACGCACCGCATCCGCGTGGCCGCCGCGGGCGAGCCCGACCTCTACGCCAGGGACAACGAGCTCCCGTTCGCCGCGCAGTCGATCGACCTCGTGGTGCTGCCGCACGTGCTCGAGTTCTCCGACGAACCCCACGCGATCCTGCGCGAGGTGGACCGCGTGATGATGCCGGAGGGGCGCCTCGTGATCCTCGGATTCAATCCGTGGAGCCTCTGGGGCTTGCGCAGCACGCTCGGCTTCTCGCGGAACGAGTACCCGTGGGACGGCCGCTTCGTGTCGCTCCCACGCGTGAAGGATTGGTTGGCGCTCCTCGGCTTCGACGTGAACGCCGGACGCCTGATCGCCTATTCACCGCCCTTCGACAGCGAGAAGCTGCGCCGGCGCTTCGGCTTCATGGAGCCGGCGGGGGACCGCTGGTGGGCGGTGGGCGGCGCGGTCTACATGCTGCAGGCCGTGAAGCGCGTGCGCGGCATGCGCCTCATCACCCCGGCCTGGCAGGAGATCGCGGCGCGCGAAAAGACGCTGGTCGCCGCCGCGAAGCGCGAGGCGAGCGACCCGGCCAAGACCGCCGCGCACCTGAGGATCGTCAAGTAAAGACGATCAACATCTATACGGACGGCGCTTGCAAGGGCAATCCCGGCCCCGGCGGCTGGGGCGCGATCCTGGTGTGCGATGGCGTCGAGCGCGAGCTATTCGGCGGCGAGCGCGGCACGACCAACAACCGCATGGAGATGATGGCGGTGATCGAGGCGCTGACCGCGTTGAAGCGCCCGAGCTCGGTCGTCCTGCACACCGACTCGACGTATGTGATGAAGGGCCTCACCGAGTGGATCGGCGGCTGGAAGGCTCGCGGTTGGCGCACCGCCGCCAGGCAGCCGGTGAAGAACGTGGACCTGTGGAAGCGCTTGGACGAGCTCGCCGGCGCGCACGACATCCGCTGGGTGTGGGTGAAGGGGCATTCGGGCCACGACGGCAACGAACGTGCCGACACCCTCGCCAACAAGGGAGTAGCGTCGCTCCTATGAGAAGGATCGTCCTCGATACCGAGACCACGGGCCTGGAGCCCGGCGAGGGCCATCGCATCATCGAGGTGGCCTGCCTCGAGCTATCCGGCCGGCGGGCCACCGGGCGGCATTTCCACCGCTTCGTGAACCCGGAGCGCAACATCGACTTCGGCGCGACCCAGGTGCACGGCCTCACCGCCGAGGATCTCAGCGACAAGCCGCGTTTCGCCGACATCGCCGACGAGTTCCTCGAGTTCGTCGAGGGATGCGAGCTCCTGATCCACAACGCGCCGTTCGACGTGGCGTTCCTCAACGCGGAGCTCGTGCGCATCGGCCGCCCGAAGGTGGAGGCGGTGTGCACGGTCGCGGACACGCTCGCGATGGCGCGCGACATGCACCCGGGCAAGAAGAACTCGCTCGACGCGCTCTGCGAGCGCTATTCGGTCGACCATTCCCGGCGCACCCTGCACGGGGCGCTTCTCGACGCGCAGCTGCTGGCCGACGTGTGGCTCGCGATGACCCGCGGGCAGGAGACGCTCGACATCATGCTCGGCGGCACGCAGGCGACGGCGCTCCCCGCGCACCTGGTGCCGACCCGCATCCTGCTGCGCGTGGTGCGCGCCGGCGACGCGGAGCGCGCCGAGCACGCCGCGATGTGCGCGCGCATCGAGCGCGAAAGCAAGGGCCAGTGTCTCTGGCTCCGCCTTGCAGCAGCGAGCTGAAGACCCGGCGGCGCCCGAGAGCCGCGGCGAGCCGCGCAAGCTCCTCGCCGCGCGCCTGATCGGCCTGGGGGCGATCCCGATCGCGGTGTTCTGCGCCGTCTACCTGCTGGTCTCGCGCGTGATCTCGCTCGATACCGCGCAGGGCCAGGCGTGGACGCTTTCCGTCGCGCTCGCGGGCAGCGTCGCGAGCCTCTTCCTGCTGGCCTTGCTCGCATCGCGCGCCGTGGTGGGCGAGGTGGACGCGGTCCGCGATGCGCTCCGCCACGTGGTGAGCGGCGGCGAGCGCCCCGAGCTGCCCGAGCTCACCCCGCCGCTCGAGGACTTGAAGCTCGAGGTGCTCGGCCTCGCGCAGGAATTCCAGACCCAGCGCGGGCGCCTGCAGGAGCGGCTCGACACGGCGCGCCAGCAGATCTTCTTCCTCACCAACCACGACGCGCTCACCGGGCTGCCGAACCGCAAAGCGCTCGAGGAGCGCCTCGAGGGCGCGCTCGGCAGCGCCAAGTCCCAGGGCGCCACCCACGCGCTCCTCTACATCGATATCGACTTCTTCCACCGCATCAACGATTCCTTCGGGCACCTCGCGGGCGACGAGCTGCTGCGCCGGCTTACGCCGGTCCTGAAGGCGAGCCTGCGCGAGGGCGAGATGCTCTCGCGCATCGGCGGCGACGAGTTCGCGGTCATGATCGAGAACTGCGGCGCGGACTTCGCGCTCGCCGCCGCCACCCAGCTGCGCGATGCCGTCCAGGGGTGGCAGTTCGAGTGGAGCGAGAAGGCCTTCCAGGTGGGCGTGAGCGTGGGCGTGGTCGCGATCACGCGGCTCACGCCGAGCCTCTCGGCGGTCTTCAGTGAGGCCGACACCGCCTGCTTCACCGCCAAGGAGCAGGGCCGCAACCGGGTGTTCGCCTTCCACGACACCAGCACGTCGCAGTACATGCGGCAGACGAGCCGCGGGTGGCTGAAGCGCATCAACGACGCGATGGCCGAAGGCGCGTTCACTTTGCTCTACCAGCCGATCGTGTCGATCGCCGACCCCAAGGCGCCGGGCATCCCGCGCGTTGAGGCGCTGTTGCGCATGAGCGAGACCGGCGGCGAGCTGATCCTGCCGATGACCTTCATCCCGGTGGCCGAGCGCTACGACCTGATGCGCACCATCGACCGCTGGGTGGTCGATCGCGCCTTCGCCGACTACCGCCGCCTAGCGCGCAAGCGCGAGACCGCGAATCCCGCCGAGTTCTCCCTCAACCTCTCCGGGCACACGCTTTCCAGCCCCGAGTTCGCGCAGTACGTGCAGGAGAAGCTCGCCGAGTACGGCGTGCCGCCGCAATCGCTCCTCCTCGAGATCACCGAGACCGCGGCGATCGCCAACGTGGAGCGCGCCCGCGCGCTGATCGAGACGCTGCGCGCCATGGGCGTACGCTTCCTGCTGGACGATTTCGGCAGTGGGCTGTCGTCCTTCAACTACCTCAAGCACTTCCCGGTGGACGGCATCAAGATCGACGGGCTGTTCGTGAAGGGCGTGGCGAAGAACTACCTCGATTACGCGCTGGTGGAGTCGATCCACAAGATCGGCGTGAGCCTGGGCCTGCAGACGATCGCGGAATACGTCGAGAGCGAGGAGATCGCCAGGAAGCTGGTCCAGATCGGCGTCACCACCGGCCAGGGCTTCTATCTCTCGCCGCCGCGCACCTGGGAAGCGCTTTTCGACGCCGGTTGAGCGGGTTTTGTTTTATAATTTCGCGGTTTGAAGCGCCCCTCGACAAGAAGAGCCCCCTCCATGCGTCCTGCCCGTATCCTCCTCGCCGCGGTCCTGGCCACCGCCAGCCTTGCCGTGTCAGCCCAGGCCCCGGCGCCCGCCGCCGCTCCCAAGGCCGGCGATGCAGCCGCCGGCAAGAACAAGGTGTTCCAGTGCCAGGGATGCCACGGCGCCGCCGACTGGAAGACCGTCTTCCCCGAGGTGTACCGCGTCCCCAAGCTGGGCGGCCAGAAGCCGGCCTACATCGTCGCGGCGCTGCGCGCCTACAAGACGGGCGAGCGTGACTTCGCCACCATGCGCGGCATGGTCGCCGACCTCACCGACCAGGACATGGCCGACATCGCCGCGTATTACGGCGCCGCGAACGTGACCACGGCCGAGAAAAAATGAACATGAACCCGATCCGCATCCTTGCCGCCGCGCTCCTCGCAATCGCCCTGCCCGCGGCGGCCGCCTCCGGCGACGCCGACGTGGGCAAGAAGAAGTCCACGCCCTGCGCTGCCTGCCACGGCCAGAACGGCGTGAGCCCGAGCCCCGAGTTCCCCAACCTCGCCGGCCAGTACGCCGACTACCTGCAGGCCGCGCTCACCCACTACAAGAACGGCAAGCGCAAGAACGCGATCATGCAGGCGCAGGTGGCGAACCTCACGCTCAAGGACATGATGGATCTTTCGGCGTACTACGCCTCGCAGAAGGCGCTGTCGGTCAAGCACTGAGTTCTTCGTTTCCGCGATATCAGCCCGGCCGAGTGCCGGGCTTTTTACTGCGGCTGAAAACCCGGTGAATAGAAGGGAACGGCACCGGTGTTCGACAAGCGCTACCCGGGATACGGACCGGCATCCCACAAGGGTTATCCGGTTCAAAGCCAGGCGCTGGAAAGTCATCGCCTAGTTCATTCCTGGCGGAGCGCTGACGTCCACACTACCTACCTGGGGTTGACCGCCGCGCCGTGGCATGCGTTGTCATAGAGACAAGCGCCCCGTCTACCGGCCGCCACGCCGGGTCATGGCCGTTCGAGAAGATCACGCCGCTCTTGCTGCCGTCCGCGCTCACGTACCGCAGTTCGCCCACGCACGTGTGACACGCGCGCGTGGAGAAGGCGATCGTGCCGCCGTCGGGGGACCACGTGGGTCGGGCAAATCCGCTGGTCTTCACGAGAGTCTTCAGTCCCGATCCATCGGCGTTCGCGATCGCTATGGAACTGTCCGGGTAGCAGTCACTCCACGCGCGGGGGCAGACGACGACCGCTATCCTGCCGCCCTCCGGCGACCAGGCAGGCTGGAAATAGAATATCGGCCCATCAACGTATTGGAACGGCCCCTCGAACATCGTGGTGATTTCGGAGCCGTCGGCATTCATGACGTAGACGTCAAAGACAAAATCGAAGCCCCGCCAGTCGCTTACGAACGCGATCCGCTCGCCGTCGGGTGACCAGGCAGGATGAGTGTTCCATCCCCTGTCGAACCCGACAAGCCTGGGATTGGCCCAATCTCCATCCACGCTCATCACGTAGATGCCGTCTTGTCCACCGCGAAAACTCGAGAACGCGATTTCCTTCCCATCAGCCGACCAAGCCGGCGAATGGCTCGATCCACTCTGCGTACGCCGAGCCAAGTTCGAGCCATCCGCATCCATGACGTAGATGTCCGAACTGCCCGCGCGATCGCTCGCAAACGCGATTCGCTTGCCGTCAGGTGACCAGGCGGGATCCACATCGAGTCCGGGGTCGTGGGTCAGCCGCAGGAGCCCTGTACCGTCTCCGTTTATGACATAGATCTCGGAATTCCCGTCCCGCTCGGAGACGAAGGCGAGCATGCCCGGGGGGGCGGGGTCTTGGCGCTCGCAGGGAAAGCTGAGAATGAAATGATTCTTGCATCGATCAAGGGGATTCTCCGCCTTGGCGATTCCGGGGCCGACGCCGAGCGCCAGCAGGGCTGCAATCGCAAACACGTGCTTCATGGATGACCTCCAGTGAACCCGAGTATGGGCTCCGGGCGGGCGAAATATGGCCTGCGCAAACGACGATCTATCCAAATTCGTAGCTGTTTCGGCCTGTGCGGGCGTTTTCGGTGCAGTATCGGAACATGTCCAGTCTGGAAATCTGGAAGCAGGCACGCGCGGGAGACTTTCGCGGTGCCGAGGAGGGCGTACGCAAGGCGCTGAACGAATCGGCCGCCGGCACGCCTGCGCAGCGCGGCGAGCTGCACCTCGTGGCCGCGTTCTGCGCCATGCGCCAGGGACACCACGCGAACGCGTTGCGCGAGCTCGCCGCCGCGCAATTGGCGGCGAAACGCGACGAGGGCCTCGCTTTGCGCGTGGCGACGTGGCGGGCCGAGCTTGCCTACTTCCAGGGCCGCTACTCGGCGGCCGAACAGGTCCTCGAACCCCTCGTCCAAGCGCTCGAGCGGCGCGGCGACTCCGCTTACGCGGCGTTCGCGTTGCGCATTCGCATCGCGATCCATCTTGCGAGGCGAGAGTATGCCGATATCGCCCTGCTTGCCGAGCGCGCGGTGAGGCTCGCGGAATCGAGCGGAGACGACTACGTCCATGTCCAGGTGCTGAACGTCCTGGGAGCGTTCCATTTCGACCGCGCGACCTCGAAGCTTCCGGAGCACGCGCGCTCGCACCTCTCGTCGCTCGACCCGGCGGAGTCGCCGCCTATCGAGGAAGAGGCGCGTGAGGCCCTGCGTTATTTCGAAAGGGCGCGCGAAGTGGCCGAGCGCGCCCGCTACGATTTCGCCGCGTGGTACGTCGCCGGCAACATCGAGCGGCTCGAGATCCTGATGGGACGCGCCCGTCGCGCGGTACGCGCCATCCGCAAGCGTCTCGAGGTGCTGCAGTCGCGAGGCGCGCGCTACGACGAGATCGTCGCGCGCTCGAATCTTGCCTGGGGGCTGCGAAACCTCGGTATGCATCGCGAGGCGCTCCACGAGCTGGACGCGGCGTTGGGCCTGGTTCGGGAGACTGGGTCCTTCAACGTGCTCCTCGAATTCCTGCACTACGACCGCTCCGTGGTCCTCGATGCGCTGGGAGATGGAGCGAGGTCGCGCGCGAGCTATCTCCGCTACGTGCGGCTTGTCCGTTCGGCCAACGGCGAGGCTCCGGCATCGCCCGGCGGGGAACCACCCATCCGGCGGCCGCTTGAGCCCTACTTCTTGAAGCGTTTCGACCGTCTGCTCGAGGCTCAGCGCGACGAAACCTTTCCAGTCGCCGAATTCGCCCGCGCGATCGGCGTGAGCTGGCGGACGCTGGAGAATGCCTTCTCCGAGTTCCGCGGCACCACTGTCGTCGCCCACCTGCGCAACCTTCGGCTGGAAAAGGCCCGCCGGGTCCTCGTGGAAGGCGAAGCGACCGTCGCCGAGACCGCCAAGCGCTTCGGCTTCGGAAGTGCGACGACATTCGCGCGAGAGTTCCGCAAACGATTCGGGATGCCGCCGAGCCGCGCACGGGGCATGAAGGAAAGCTGAGTTTGAGGACTCCTCTTCGAGAGGAACCCCGACTTTGCTGGGGGCGATCCACCCCGACTCTGCGGGGGCGAAGGGCGGAGCGGCGACCTCGGATTCTCGCGCCGCACGATCTCGTATGATGGGCGATCCCCGAATGAACCGCCTGTCCGCATGGAGGAACGCATGAGCCGCATCGTCCACATCTCCCTCAAGGTCGACGACGTGAGGCGCACCGGCGACTTCTACCAGGAGGTCTTCGGCTTCCGCGATTCCGATACGCGCAAGACGCGCGACCACCTGTCGCGCCACATGACCGACGGCGTCATCGACTTCACGCTGATGAAGTACGACGCGGGCACGCAGTCGAGGGAATCGAAGGCTTCGGGCGACGGCCCCTGCATCCATCATTTCGCGATCGAGGTGGACGACATCGCGCGCGCCACCGGGCGGATCCGCGAGTGGGGTTGCGAGATCGTGAGCGACCCGGGCGTGATCCCGGTGAAGTTCCGCGCTTTGGGCGGCACCGTCGCCGAGCTGGTTCCCGTCGGACGCTACCAGCGCCTCGAAGAGTCGCGCGACATCGACAAGATCGTGCACCTGTCGCTCAAGGTCGACGACGTGCAGAAGACCGGCGATTTCTACAAGGAGGTCTTCGGCTTCCGCGATTCCGAGACCAGGAAGACGCGCGACCACGTCTCGCGCCACATGAGCGACGGCGGCATCGACTTCACGCTGATGAAGTACGACGAGGGCACGCAGTCGAAGGAGTCGAAGGCGGCGGGAGACGGCCCCTGCATCCATCACTTCGCGATCGAGGTGCGCGACCTGCCGCGCGCGACCGCGGAGATCAAGTCCCACGGCTCCGAGGTGGTGAGCGATCCGGGCGTGATCCCGGTCAAGTTCCGCGCTCCGGGCGGGACCATCGCGGAGCTGGTGCCGCTCGGTCGCTACCAGCGCTGAGGTCTCCCGCGATGCCCCACTTCGCCCGCAGTGGCGACTTCTGGTCGGGACTGGCGCTCGCCGCGCTCGGCGCCTGGATCGTGAGCGAGGCGCGCGGCTGGACCTACATGGGCGAGGACGGCCCCGGCCCGGCGTTCTTCCCGCTCTGGTATGGCGGCGCGATGATCGTGCTGTCGCTCGCGCTGGTTGCGGGCGCGGTCCTGAAGCGCCGCGTCGAGGCGGCGCCGGTGCGGATGGGCGACCTCGGCCGCGCCCTCATGTGCTGGCTCGCCTTCGTCGCCGCCATCGCCCTGATGCACCTGGTCGGATTCGTGTTTGCGTTCGCGCTCCTCACCTGGTTCGTGATCGCGGTGATGGCCCGCCGCCCGCAACGCGTGGCGCTGCCGATCGCCATCGGAGGCGCGCTGGCGTTCTACGCCCTGTTCACCTGGGCGCTCGAAGTGGCGCTCCCGCCGGGCATCCTCCTCTAGGACGCGATGGAGATCTTCTCCGGGCTGCTGCAGGGCTTCCAGGTGGCGCTCACGCCGATCAACCTCACCATGTGCGTGGTCGGTGTGGTGATGGGAACGGTGATCGGCGTGATGCCCGGCCTCGGGCCTTCGGCCACCATCGCGATGCTGCTGCCGCTCACCTTCAAGCTCGACCCCACCGGCGCCATGATCATGCTGGCCGGGATCTACTACGGCGCAAAATACGGCGGCTCGACCACTTCGATCCTGCTGAACGTCCCGGGCGAATCGGCCTCGGTGGTGACCTGCCTCGACGGCTATCAGATGGCGCGCAAGGGGCGCGCCGGCGCGGCGCTCGGAATGGCGGCGATCGCGTCCTTCATCGCCGGGACCTTCGGGGTGCTGGCGCTGATGCTGGTCGCGCCGCCGCTCGCGCAGCTCTCGCTCGCCTTCAGCGCGCCCGAATACTTCGCGCTCATGTTCCTCGGCCTCACGATGGTGGTGCTGCTCGCCGGCGAGTCGCTCACCAGGGCCCTCCTCGCGATGCTGGTGGGGCTGTGGATCGCCGGCATGGGCACCGACCTCTTCACCGCCACCTCGCGCTTCACCTTCGGGCGCGTGGAGCTGCTGGGCGGCATCGACTTCATCATCGTGGCGATCGGCGTGTTCGCGATCGGCGAGGTGATCGGCAACATGGAGAAGGAAAAGCCGGTCGAGGCGCTGCCGGTGCCGAAGGGGCTGCGCAACCTGTTGCCGACCTGGGAGGACATGAAGCGCTGCCGCTTCGCCTTCCTGAACGGCTCGGTGGTGGGCTTCCTCATCGGCGTGCTGCCGGGCGCGGGCTCGACCATCGCTTCCTTCCTGAGCTACGGGATCGAGAAAGGCGTCTCGAAGCATCCGGAGGAGTTCGGCCATGGCGCCATCGAAGGCGTGGCGGCGCCCGAAGGCGCCAACAACGCGGAGACCGGCGGGGCGCTGGTGCCGCTCCTCACGCTCGGCATTCCCGGCAGCGGCACCACCGCGATCCTGCTCGCGGCCCTGGTGCTGTGGGGATTCAAGCCCGGCCCGCTCTTCATCCAGGACAGCCCGCAGCTCTTCTGGGGCCTGGTAGCCAGCATGTACATCGGCAACGTCCTGCTGCTGGTGCTCAACCTGCCGCTGGTGGCGGTGTTCGCCCAGCTCCTCAAGGTGCCGGGCTACGCGATGTATCCGCTGATTCTCGGCGTCTCGGTGGTGGGCGTGTACAGCGTCTCGTCGAGCATTTTCCACCTGGGGCTGCTCGCCGGCTTCGGCCTGCTGGGCTACGCGATGCGCAAGCTCGACTATCCCGCGGCGCCACTGGTGCTGGGCCTGGTGCTCGGCGACCCGATGGAGAGGGCGCTGCGCCAATCGCTCATGATGTCGCAGGGGGAGCTCTCGATCCTGCTGCGCCCGATTCCCAGCGTGCTGCTGGGGATCGCCGCGCTGCTGCTGCTGGTCCCGTTGTTCAGGAAGTTCAACGCGGTGCGCGTCCGGATGCTGGACAAGGAAGCGTAGGCCGCCTTTTCCCGAGGAGAAGAAACGATGAAGCGCGCTCGAATGATTGGCACCGCCGCGATCGCGGCCTTCGCCGTCGCCCAGCTCGGCCCGGCCGCTGCCCAGTGGGTTCCCACCAAGCCGGTCGAGGTGATCGTGCACACCGGCCCCGGCGGCGGCAGCGACGTTCTCGCGCGCGCCATGGTCACGATGATGGAGAGGGAGAAGCTGGTGCCGGTGCGCATGCAGGTGATCAACAAGCCGGGCGGCAACGGCGCCGTGGCCGCCGCCGCGCTTTCGGAGAAGAAGGACGACGCGCACACCATCGGCCTCGTCACCAGCGTGTGGATCGCCAACGCGCTCACCACCGCGGAGGCAAAGGTCACGGTCCACGATCTCAAGCCGATCGCGCAGCTGATGCTCGAGCCGGCGGTGTTCGCGGTCAAGGCCGACTCGCCCTACAAGTCGCTCAAGGACTTCGTCGACGCCGCGAAGGCGAAGCCGGGCACCCTCAAGCAATCGGGCGGCTCGGTCACCTCGCGCGACAACATCGTGCGCCAGCAGCTGCAGCACTCCACCGGCGCCCGCTGGGCATTCGTGTCCTTCCCGGGGGGCGGCGAGCCTCTCGCGGCCCTCCTCGGCGGCCACGTCGACATCATGGTGATCGAGCCCCAGGAGGCGGGCGAGCAGGTGCGCGCCGGCAAGCTGCGGGTGCTGGCGCAGCTCGCCGAGCAGCGCCTGCCGGGCTACCCCGACGCGCCCACGCTCAAGGAAGCGGGTTTCGACATCACGCCGACACCGCAGGTGCGTGGCGTGGTGGCCCCCCCGGGCATGCCCGCCGAGGCCGCCGCCTACTGGGAAGGCCGCTTCGCCAAGCTGCGCGAGACACCCTCCTGGAAGAAGTACATCCTCGACAACCAGCTCGAGGACCACTACCTGCCGGGCGAGAAGTTCCGCGCCTCGATCAACGACATCTCGAAGCAGCTGCGCGAGCAGTTCGTGCAGGCGGGCGTGAAGGTGGTCCGTTAAGGAGCCTAGCGATGCCGCTCGCGCATGACAAGGCGCCGCGGGCGCTGGGCCTCGACTTCGGCACCACCAACACGGTGCTGTCGTGGGCCCACGCGCATGCGCCGGCGGACCCGGTTGTCTTCCGCTTCCTCTCGTCGCTCCTCTTTTCCTTCCGTTCCGCGCTCTGCTTCTGGAACGAGGGCGACGACGACCATCCGAAGGTGATGTCGGAGGCGGGGCCGTGGGCGATCCAGCGCTTCATCGAGTTCTCCGGCGACTGCCGTTTCATCCAGTCGCTCAAGTCGTTCGCGGCGAGCCGGCTCTTCGAGCAGACCTATATCTACGGACGCGCGTGGCGCTTCGAGGACCTGTTTCGCGAGTTCTTCGCCGAGCTGCGCACCCACGCGCATCCGCAGCTCGATCACCTGCCGGGCGATGTCCTGGTCGGCAGGCCGGTCGAGTACGCCGGCAGCCGGCCCGACGCCGCGCTCGCCAGGCAGCGCTACGAGGCGGCATTGGCGCCCTTCGGCTTCCAGCGCATCCGGCAGGTGTACGAGCCGGTCGCGGCGGCGTTCTTCTACGCGCAGACGCTCGCGGACAGCGCGACCGTGCTGGTGGCCGACTTCGGCGGCGGCACCACCGACTTCTCGGTGATCCACTTCGAGCGGGTGGCGGGCGCCCTGCGCGCTGTGGCGCTGGGCCACTCCGGCGTGGGTATCGCCGGAGACCGCTTCGACTATCGCCTCATCGACAACGTCGTCCTGCCGCGACTCGGCAAGGGGACGAATTATCGCAGCCTGGGAAAGAGCCTGGAGATGCCGCGCTCGTGCTTCGCGAGCTTCGCCAGCTGGCACGAGCTGTCGGTGATGAAGACCTCGCGCGACTTCCGCGACTTCAAGGAGGTGGCGGTCTTCAGCGAGGCGCCGGAGCTGGTGGGGCGCCTGGTGCGCCTGGTCGAGTCCGACCAGGGCTACACGCTGTACAAGTCGGTGTCGGACACCAAGGAGGCGCTGTCGCAGGATGAGGTGGCGCCGTTCGAGTTCCGCGGGCCGGGGTTCGACATCTTGGAAACCGTCACGCGCTCGCAGTTCGAGCAGTGGATCGCGCCCGAGCTGGAGTCGATCGAGGCGGCGCTCGAGCAGGTGCTGGAGAATGCCGGCCTCGGCGCGGGCGACGTGGACCGCGTGTTCCTCACCGGCGGCAGCTCGTTCGTGCCGGCGGTGCGGCGCATTTTCGAGAAGCGTTTCGGCGGCGAGCGTGTCGAGGCCGGCAATGAGTTCGTCTCGATCGCCAATGGCCTCGCGACCATCGGTTTGAGGGAGGACATCGACGCATGGGTGGTGAAGGCGTGAGGGCCGCGGTGATCGCGGAAGCTCTGGCCCGGGCGGTCGCGGCAGGGCGCGGCCGGGAGCTTCCGGGCGCATTGCGCGAGACCTGCGAGCGGCTCCTCATCGACATCGCCGGCCTCGCGGTGGCGGCGCGCGGCGCCGACTACGTGCTGGCGGCGATCGGGTCGTGGGAGGCGGGCGGCTCCGCGACCGCGATCGGACACGCGCGCACGCTCGATTCCGCGGGCGCGGCATTCGTGAACGGGATCGCCGCGCACGGCGAGGATTTCGACGATACCTTCGAGGGCGGGCCCGTTCATGCCGGCGTGGTCATCGTGCCCGCGCTGCTCGCCTGTGCCGAGCGTCACCGCATTTCCGGAACGGACCTTCTCTATGGAATCGCGGTCGGTTGCGAGGTGATGTGCCGCGGAAGCCTGGTGGCCCCCAAGCGCATCCACAAGGCGGGCTTCCATCCGACCGCGGTGCTTGGCGCCATGGGCGCCGCGGCGGGTGTCGCGGCGGCGCTGCGCGTGGATGAGGCGACGTTCGCGTCCGCGCAGGGGATCGCCGGTTCGATGGCGAGCGGCATCATCGAGTACCTCGCCGAGGGAACATGGACCAAGCGGATGCATCCGGGGTGGGCCGCGCAGGCGGGCCTGCGGGCCGTCGAGCTCGCGCGCGCCGGCTTCCTCGGTCCGCGCACGGTGTGGGAAGGAACGCACGGCTTCCTGCACGGCTTCGCCAACACCACCGACGGCGCCTGGGAGCGCCTCACGGGTGAGTTCGGCGAGCGCTGGGTCGCCGAGACCATCGCGTTCAAGCCCTACGCCTGCGGCACGATGATCCACCCGTACATCGACTGCTCGCGGCGGCTGGCGAAAGGTCTCGACCTCGACCGCATCGCCGCTGTCGAATGCGACACCGCCGAGGGCATCGTGCACCGCCTGTGGGAGCCGCTTGCGGCCAAGCGCAGGCCGCCCAACGCGTATGCGGCGAAATTCAGCGTGCCGTACTGTGTCGCCTACGCGATGCTTCATGGGCCCGTGGGCCTGGAGGCATTCACCGACGACAACGCTCGCGATACGGCGATTGGCAAGCTCGCGTCGAAGGTGGGGTACCGCATCGATCCGGCCAATCCGTACCCCGACGAGTACACCGGCCATTTGAAAGTCACGATGGAGGACGGACGCGTGCTCGAGGAGCGCCAGCCTTACCTGCGTGGCGGCCACCACGAGCCGCTCAGCCGCGCCGAGATCGAGGACAAGTTCCGCGCCAACTGCGCATACGGCGGCTGGAGCGCGGGACGGGCCTCGCAGTGGCTGCGCTTCGCGCGCGGCGCGTTCGGGGCGTCCGCGATCGACCTCACACCTTTCCGGGGATGAAGCGATGAGCGAAAAAGAACTGGAAGGCCGCGTCGCGCTGGTGACCGGCGGCGCGCGCAATATCGGCCGCGCCATCGCGCTCGCGCTCGCGGCCGGCGGTGCGGCGGTGGTGGTGAATTGCCGCAGGGCGCACGAGCAAGCCGAAGCGGTGGTGGCCGAGATCGAGGCGTCCGGCGGCAAGGCGATGTGCTACGTGGCCGATGTGACCGACGAGGCCGGCGTGGAGGCGATGGTCGCGGCCGCGGTCAAGCGCTTCGGCGGCGTCGACATCCTGGTAAACAACGCGGCGGTGCGCGACGTGACGAAGATCGACGACATCGACCTCGCTACCTGGCGTTACGTGACCGGCGTCATCCTCGATGGCGCCTTCATCTGCAGCAAGGCGGCGCTGGCACCCCTGAGGAAGAGCAAGGCGGGCGCGATCGTCAACATCGGCGGCATGTCGGGCCATACCGGGGCCGCGGGACGCCCGCACGTGGTCGCCGCGAAGCTGGGCCTGGTGGGCCTGACTCGCGGGCTCGCCCACGACCTCGCGCCCGACGGCATCACCGTGAACTGCGTGGTGCCCGGATTGATCGACACCGTCGTCGCCGGCTCCAGCGGCACCGGCAGCGTCCACAAGCGCGAGGGCTTGCTGGGACGCCGCGGCAGGCCCGAGGAGGTGGCGGCGGTGGTGCGCATGCTGTGCGGCCCCGATGGGCGTTACGTCACCGGCCAGGAATGGCACGTGAACGGCGGCGCCTACCTGGGATAAACCGGGGACGTACCCTCATCTCGCCTGATGAGATGAGGGTACGTCCCCGGTTTCAGGTTTTGCGCTTGAGGCAGTCGAGGTAGGCCGCGTTGTCGAACGCCGCGCGGTGGCGCTGCGCGTTCCAGATCATCTCCGCGAGGCAGTCCATCACGTCGTGGCGCGCGTCGTGCGCCGAGTCGTGGCGGCGGGCGAGGGCGATGACCGCATCGCGGATGCCCGGCGGCTGGTCGATGGACACCTGCTCCTCGATCGCGAGGTGCATCTGCAGGTGCAGGAACGGGTTGGTCTCGCCGCCCTCGGGTTTCCAGTCGCGGTCGAGGTAGCGCTCGCGGTCGTCGAGCACCGCGTGGTATTCGGGATGCTCGATCAGCACCGCGAGCGCCATCGACTCCAGCGGCGTGAGGGCGGTGCCGGCTCGATGCTTCGCCCAGAGGTCGAAGAGGAACTCGCGTGCCTGGTCGCGGGTGGGATTGAACATCAGGGCGGCTTGGGAAGATTGGACCCCGGCCTGCGCCGGGGTGACGAGACGGCGTCTGGATTCATCACTGCGAACTTCTTCTTTTCGGGGAACTCGCACTGCTCGTACACGGGGCACTTCCAGCAGAGCGGCTTCCTGGCGACGCAGGTGTAGCGCCCGTGGAGGATGAGATAGTGATGCGCGTTGCGAAGGTACTTCTTCGGCGTCACCTTCATCAGCTTCGCCTCCACCTCGAGCGGATCCTTGCCGGGCGCGAGCCCGGTGCGGTTGGAGACGAAGCTGATGAAGGTGACGCCGAAGAAGTACCTTCGCAACGCGCATCACTATCTCATCCTCCACGGGCGCTACACCTGCGTCGCCA